>NZ_JBOFLP010000213.1:0-2828 GCF_051657925.1 Chroococcidiopsis sp. | reverse complement strand
TAGCTCAGTGCCAGGTTGAATCGGTTGAGCTAAAATTTCAGCCGCTCTACTCCGCGCCTCAACTATGTTGGCAAATCTTGCTCCAGTTAAAAAATCGTTGGCAAAAGCCGTTGCTAAATTTTGTCGTCTATCCATTCACAACTTCGTAGCCGATTAACTTGAATTTCACCAGTTTGAGGAGAGATGGTATAGACAACTTCTCCATTCCATTTCATTTGGATTAATCTAGGAGTAATGTTTGCTGGAACGAGCTGTTCGTATAATTTCTTGCCGTTTTCAATTCGCAAAACTTCAAGATCGTCAAAGAGTAGCTGAATGGTTAGTGAATCAGATTTCATGAGAGTTTAGTCACTACATTCATGATTTAAGAGAGCCAAAAATACAGGCGATCGCAATTTCTGCTTTTGCAGCACAATTCAATTGAGATCGTGCGTAAACTTCGGATTGCCAACAATCGATAAATTCTGCTATTTTTGCCGTTTGGGTGAAGAGTGAAAGTTTCTACTATTCCGCCTGTCACATACACGCTTTTTACAGATTTTTTGGGATTTAGGAGCGGCTGGTTTGGCGATCGCTGTTTTCAATCCCCAAATTCTCATTTGGTAGCACCAACTTACTTGAGATTGACAAACTATTGCAGGTGGGGTGTTAAGTCCACCAAACCAACCCCAAAATGCAGCAATAGCACCCCACAGTAAAAAAAATGCAGTGGTATTGGCAGCTCTTTTAACAATACCTGCAAGTAAATTTAACCACTTACGCGCTTCATCATTTCTTTTCTGCAATAGGTGCAAGCGTTGTAATTCGGTCTGTATCCACTCCTGGCTTGTTTGAAGTAACTGCTTGGCTCTAATCTCCGCCTCTTGAACTACGCGCAATTCCAGGTTGCGCTTTTCTTGCTCTAACTGCTGTGCTACCCGCTGTTGTATAGCTTGTTCGACAGATGCTTCTTTTTGCTCTAAAGAGCGTCCTTTCTCAAATAAATTGTGCTGTTTAATCTCCAGCTCATGGAACAAGAGTGACATCTCTTGTTCTTTAGCCTCTAGCTGTCGCTGCTGTCGTGCTGTTCCGTCTCGAATGATTCGGTCGATGCAGCAGGCAAGCTGATAGAAGTCGGATTCGAGGCTGCCAACTGGCGGTTCTGTGCCATCTGGAGCAAAAAAGTTGTTGGCGAACCTCCACTACTTTCCAATTGAGAGCGTAACTCACTAAACTTTTGGCGCGAGGCTTCAGAATTTAACTCCTCAACAATACAGCGCATGGCTAGAGCTGGGGCGGAAGTGACAAATTTTCTCGCACTGCCTCGATACATCCCAACCATCGTTTCAGCCACCTGTACGTCTACGATGTCAACTGCTTCCTCGGCTTCAGCCGCAGCGTACTCTGCTGCTTCTTCATCTTCTTGTTCGGCAGATTTCAAGTTGACTTTAAAATAATCAGCAATTTCGCGATCGCTCCTGCGTTCCCGCTTCATCTGCCGAGCTAGCGTGAAACGAGCCATATCCTCTTCTGTATATTCGCCGTCTTTTTTAGAAAATACGCCGCACAACCTCAAAGTAGCGTACATCACGCTGCGACCGCACTGACCTGCTTTTTGCAAATCCTCATGGGTGTATCCCATATATTCCCCTTCAGTTGAAGAAATTTTCCGACCGGATGTCCAGCGATCCGATATCGGATCTGATGGAATCCAATGGACTGTCCAGTTAAATTTTAGCTTGCTCTTGCTGTTTTATTGGATAAATCCGCTGGATTTCATCTAAATAAAACTTAGAAATTAGTTACTTGTATATTCGGTATTTCTCAATGTAGTTTTTTATTGAAAAATAGTGTTTTATGTTGGACAAAACGTTGTATTTTTATCGTCAATTGTGAAGTTTTTCAATTGTGGAAGGTACACCTTCCACACCATCCTTCAATGCTACGCCTCTGTGGGAGGCTACGCTATGCTCCTAAAAGGAGCAGCACCTGTCGCTCCATAGGAGTAGAAAAATACTCTGCTAAAGCTTGTTTTGAATAGCTTTCAAAGATATATTGCTATTTAAATCGACTGTTGAATAAATTCAGTTAAGACAATTTTGAATGAGCGATCGCACTATTTAGAAATTTCGCGATTAAATAATCCTGACTATGCTCACTATAGATACGATTAATCCTCAACAAGGAGAACAATATTACCAACAGGAGAATCACTATCCTCAAGATACAGCATTGAAAAATTCCGAATGGTGGGGATGTGGTGCAACCCAGTTAGGATTAAGCAGTCAGATCCAAAATGATGCAGCATATAAAAACCTGCTCAACGGTCTGAGTCCAAATGGACAACAAAAGCTGAGGGGGAAGCCAAAACAAGTTAAGGATCGAAGCAAAAAGCAACCCAAAGAACGCGCTGGGGTAGATATGTGCTTCGCTGCACCAAAGAGCGTGTCGATCGCTTGCCTAGTCGGTGGCGATCGCCGTCTGGAAGTCGCCCACCGTCATGCCATCAAGCGCACTCTTGCATTTGCCGAGCAGCTGTTTAGCGAAACGCGAGTCAAGGGTGAGAGGGTAAAAACAGGCAATCTTACCGTGGCAATTTGGCATCACGACACGAGCCGAGAATTAGATCCTCACTTGCACAGCCATTGCATCGTGATGAATGTCACTCAACTACCGAGTGGTAAGTGGCAAAGTCGCGCTGACGGGATTCTTTACCAAAATAAAATGCTGCTGGGGCGGATTTACCGCAATGAGTTGGCATTAGAGTGCCAGAAACTAGGATATGAAATCGAACCACACCCGAAAGAGTTATTCGAGATTCAAGGATACACTCGCGAACAAATAGAAGC
>NZ_JBOFLP010000212.1:0-6276 GCF_051657925.1 Chroococcidiopsis sp. | reverse complement strand
AGGGGTACGTAGCTATTTACTGACATGGCAAAAACTGACCTTATTTCCCATAAGCAAAAAGCACTTTGGTTCTTATACCAAGTAGCGCCCAATAGTGCTGCTAACAACGTCGCCTATGCAGCACGTCTAGTGTCAAATGTAGACATTCCAGCATTGCGACAGGCAGTTAGAGCTTTAATTGAGCGGCATCCAGTTCTGAGAACTACCTACACCGCAGAACACGGCGAACCTATACAAAAGATTCTTGAAAATCAACAAGTCTGCTTTAGTGTGCAAAAAGCTGCTAATTGGAGCCAAGATGACTTCCACAACTGGCTTGTTAGTGAAAGCGATCGCCCTTTTGACCTGAACAACGGACCCGTAATACGCTTTAATCTGTTGATCAAAAACACCTTAACAGATGTATCGGCTGCAAAAGAAGTGATTCTGTTAATGACGGCACACCACATAGTGGTGGATTTCTGGTCTTTGGAATTACTTGTTAGTGAACTTAGGGTGTTTTATGAAGCAATCAAGACAGGTTTTGAGGTAGCACTCCCACCCCAAAACCTGCAATACAAGGATTACGTGCGGTGGGAAAACCAAATGTTAGCAAGTGAACAAGGGGAACAACTGTGGAACTACTGGCGTGAGCAGTTAGCTGGTGAGTTGCCGATATTGAATTTGCCAACAGATCGACCGAGACCACGAGTGCAAACTTATGAAGGTGCTTCCCACTCTTTCGTTTTAGGGAAAAAACTGACCCACAAGCTCTTAGAACTAGCAAAAGCAGAAGGTGTAACTCTTTACACAATCGTGCTAGCAGCATTCCAGGTACTGTTACTACGCTACACAAATCAAGAAGATATCCTAATTGGATCACCAATGGCTGGTCGCAGCCTGACTGAATTTCAAAGGATTGTTGGTTACTTTACTAATCCCGTTGTTTTGCGAGCGGATCTGTCTGGGAATCCTACATTTCGAGATTTGCTTTGCCGAGTACACTCTTGTGTGTTAGGTGCTAGAGAACATCAAGACTATCCCTTCCCGGTGCTGGTTGAGCGACTGCAACCGTTACGCGACCCAAGCCGTTCACCACTGTATCAAGTAGCATTCGCCTGGGAGCGCTCTGATCAGAGTGACAGACAAGTCTCACTTATGAATAGTGATGAGTTAATTGTGGAGTTGATCATTCCAGAGTCAAAGGGGGCTGCTTTTGATTTAACTTTGACCATTTTTGATGCAACCAGACCGCTCAAAGGTATCTGGAAATATAACACTGACTTGTTTGATGCGGACACCATTGAGCGGATGGCAGGTCATTTTCAGACATTACTAGAAAGCATCGTCGCTAACCCAGAAGAGCAAATTTCTAGCTTGCCCCTGTTAACAAAAACGGAACTTGATTATTTGAAAAGTCGTGGTAACGTTGTCTGTCCATCCAACCCCTTTATTACCTTTGACAAACAAGATATTGAACAATCAATTCCAGCTAGATTTCAGGAGCAAGTTAAAAAATTTCCCCAGAATATCGCTGTCCATACTAAGAATTATCATTGGACATACAGTGAATTGAACTGCCGTGCTAATCAAGTAGCACAGATAATTCTGAAATGCACCTTTGGAGAAGAAAGAATCGCTTTATTGTTTGAACATGATGCACCAATGGTTGCTGGAATTTTGGGAGTTTTGCAGATTGGGAAAGCCTATGTTCCTCTAGACCCCAATTATCCCAGTGACAGAGTTGTTTATCTTCTAGAAGATTCAGGAGCTAGTGCTGTTCTCACTAACAACAAGAACTTAGCCCGTGCCCAAGAATTAACTAAAGGTATTGTCCCACTCATTAATATAGATGATATCAGTTTGACTAGCTCTTCTAATGAAGTCGATCTGGAAATATCACCGGATACTATTGCCTACATTCTCTATACATCAGGTTCCACAGGACAGCCGAAAGGGGTTATTCAAAGCCATCGTAATGTTCTGTATTTTATCAAAAGCTACACTAATAATCTTCACATTAATGAGCAAGATGGATTGACGCTGCTATCATCCTATAGCTTTGATGCCGCGCTCATAGATATCTTTGCTGCTATCTTAAATGGTGCAACCTTATACCCAATCAATATCAAGGAGGAAGGTTTAACTCATCTGTCTCAGTGGTTGCGACAGCAACCTATTACAATCTATCACTCAACACCAACTTTGTATCGTCACTTTGTTAAGAATTTGAGTGGGAATGAGCAGCTATCTAATATTCGTCTAGTGGTCTTGGGGGGAGAGGAAGTTGTCAAAACAGATGTAGATTTATATAAAGAAAAGTTTGCAGACGAATGTATATTTGTCCATGGTTTAGGAGCGACAGAATCAAGTTTTTATTTACAATATTTTATCAATAAGCAAACAGAAATTACTCGCCATACCGTCTCCGTGGGTTATCCGATAGAAGAAACGGAAGTTTTCTTGATTAATGAAGCTGGTAAAAAGACTGATATCTACGGTGAAATTGCGATTAGAAGTTCTTACATTACGCTGGGTTATTGGCACAAACCTAACCTGACACAAGCTGTCTTTTTACGCGATCCAGAATGTAGTTCGAGGCGAATTTATTGCACAGGAGACTTGGGTCGGCTCAGACCAGATGGTAGCATTGAATTTTTAGGACGAAAGGATTTTCAGATCAAAATTCGGGGGTTCCGTATTGAGTTAGGAGAGATTGAGGCAGCGATCGCTCAACACCCCAGTGTACGCGAAACTGTGGTTATTGCCACCGAAGACGTATCAGATAACAAACACCTTGTAGCCTACGTTGTTCTCACACAGAGACTTACAACTGACGAACTACGCCATATACTCAGACGGAAACTGCCCGATTATATGGTACCTTCAAGTTTTGTATTCCTAGATAGCTTGCCTCTGACGCCCAACGGCAAGGTAGACCGCCGCGCCCTAAGAGCACCAAATTTTCAACTCGAACTGCAACGGTCATTAGTAGCCCCAAGAACTCCTATTGAAGAGATGCTAGCCAGCATTTGGGCGGATGTCCTCTCGATTGAACTTGTGGGCGTTCACCACAATTTCTTTGAACTGGGCGGACATTCCTTATTAGCCACTCAACTAATTTCGAGAGTGCGCGATACCTTTGGCGTCGAATTACCGCTACGCAGTTTGTTTGAAGCTCCCACGATTGCCGAATTCGCCTCTAGGGTTGAGAATTCTCTCAAGAATAGACAATCACAAGAAGCTCTGCCACTTCTAACAATTCCAAGGTCAGAGTCCATCCTATTATCCTTCGCTCAAGCAAGGTTGTGGTTCCTCGACAAGTTACAGCCAAACAGTGCATTTTACAACATTCCCCTTGCTTGGCGTTTGAGCGGTCAGCTCAATATAGCGGCGCTCCAGAGCAGTATAAACGAAATTATAAAGCGACATGAAGCCTTACGCACAAACTTTACCATACAAGAAGGTCAACCCGTTCAAACTATCGCCGCAACCCTCAATTGTCAACTACAAGTAGTGAACTTGCTGCACATTCAAGAAAATGAGCGAGAAATCGAGGCGCAACGATTGGCTAGTGTGGAAGCGAATCGACCTTTTGACCTGGAGCGAGAGCCTTTGCTCAGATGTATGGTGCAAAAGCTAGGTGAAACAGAATACGTCTTGTTATTCACTATGCACCACATTATTTCAGATGGTTGGTCGCTGGGCGTATTCACTCATGAATTAACAGAACTTTACAAAGCCTTCTGCACAGGCATTACTCCTGTTTTACCCTCGTTGCCAGTACAATATGCCGACTTTGCCCTTTGGCAGCGCCAGTGGTTACAAGGAGAAATACTGGAAGCTCAGTTTGACTACTGGAAGCAACAACTCAAGAACGCTCCAGCTTTATTAGAATTGCCGACAGCTCGACCGCGACCAGCTGAACAAACCTACCAGGGAGGATATCACTATACAGCCCTTTCTCTTGAATTGAGCGGGAAACTTTCTGCTTTGAGTAAGCGAACGGGAGTCACTCTGTTTATGACGCTTTTGGCAGCGTTTGTGACGTTGCTTTCCCGAATTACAAGTTCCGATGAGATCATAGTAGGTACGCCCGTAGCCGGTCGCAACCGACAGGAAATTGAAGGGTTAATTGGCTTTTTTGTCAATACAATAGCGCTGCGAACCCACCTCGGCGGCGACCCCAGTTTTGAGGATGTACTCTCAAGAGTCAGGGAATTGGCGCTTGGGGCTTACACGCATCAAGATCTGCCTTTCGAGCAGTTGGTAGAAGCATTGCACCCAAAGCGAGACCTAAGCTATACGCCGCTATTTCAGGTGATGTTTGCCCTAGACGAGAAAAGTGTTCCTTCTTTTGAACTGCCTGAGTTAACGGTAAGCTCGTATGCAGTGGAAAACGGCACAGCCAAGTTTGATTTGACCCTATCAATGGAGAATACTGCTGATGGATTGGTAGGAGTATGGGAATACAATGTTGACCTTTTTGATGAAACCACCATCGTTCACATGACCCGACATTTCCAGACGTTACTGGAGGGAATTGTAGCTAATCCTCAACAGCAGGTTTCACAATTGCCCCTGCTAACAGAGGGAGAGCGACACCAGATATTAGTAGAGTGGAACAACACCACAAAAGAGTATCCCTTCGATAAGTGTATCCACCAGTTGTTTGAAAAACAGGTAGAGCGATCGCCTGATGCCATTGCGGTGGTTTTTAAAGGGGAGAAGCTGACCTACCGAGAGCTTAATCAACGAGCGAACTGTCTAGCACATTACTTGAGAACTCTGGGTGTGGGATCAGAAGTGCTGGTAGGCATTTGTGTAGAGCGCTCTCTAGAGATGGTAGTGAGCCTGCTGGGCATCCTCAAAGCAGGTGGAGCTTACTTACCCCTCGATCCGGCATTACCTAAAGAAAGTTTAACCTTCCGGTTGCAAGATGCTCAAGTCCCGATTCTGTTGACGCAAAAGGGACTCCTCAAACGTGAGGATGCTCAAGTGCAGACTGTATTGTACTTGGACGCAGACTGGAAACTAATTGCCCAAGAATCCTCGGCAAATCCCAACAGCGAAGTGATACCGGAAAACTTAGCTTACGTCCTGTATACCTCTGGTTCTACAGGTCAACCTAAAGGCGTTGCGATCGAGCACCGGCAAATTCTGAATTACCTGCACGCCATCCTAGACAAACTGCAACTGCCAACAGGTTCCAGTTTCGCAAACGTTTCCACCTTCGCCGCCGACTTAGGCAACACCGTAATTTTCCCAGCCTTGTGTACGGGGGGATGTCTACATATCATATCCCAAGAGCGAGCCACCGACCCCAAAGCCTTAGCAGACTACTTTGGACATCATCCTATCGACTGTCTGAAAATTGTCCCCACCCACCTCGCTTCTCTCTTGACATCTAAGGCGTTCTCCTCTATAGTACCGCGCCAATGTCTAGTCTTAGGTGGTGAAGCAGCAAGCTGGGATTTGATTGAAAAAATCCAGCTTGAAGCCCCGAACTGTCGGATTCTCAATCACTATGGACCGACAGAAACCACTGTTGGCGTACTTACCTATCCTGTCAGTAGCAAGCAAGCCAGTTATAACTCTAAAACTGTTCCTATCGGTCGTCCCATCACCAACACACAAGTTTATATTCTCGACCGCCATCAGCAACCGGTTCCTATCGGCATCCCTGGTGAACTACACATTGGCGGTGCTTCCTTAGCACGCGGCTACCTTAACCGCCCGGACTTGACAGATGAAAAATTCATTAACCCATTTAATGATCAAATTAGTACCCGCCTCTACAAAACTGGCGACCTAGTCCGCTACCTAAGCGACGGTAACATCGAATTCCTCGGTCGGCTGGATCGTCAAGTGAAGATTCGCGGCTTCCGCATCGAACTGAGCGAGGTTGAAACAGCGATCGCTTCTCACCCAGCAGTGCGAGAAACTGTAGTCGTGGCGCGAGAAGATATTCTGGGTCACAAATATCTGGCAGCCTACATTGTCTCTAACCAAAAAGAAGCCCTCACCAGCAGTACTTTACGCAATTTTCTCAAGGAAAAACTGCCCAATTATATGGTGCCTGGAGCATTCGTAATGTTGAATGCCCTGCCACTCACACCGAACGGTAAAGTAGATTGTCGCGCCCTTCCACCCCCCGAGCCAGTCAGGCGCTCTCTTTCTTTGGAGATGCCGCAAACCAAGGTAGAGAAACTCATTGCTGATGTTTGGCAGAAAATTCTTCTCATAGAAAAAGTAGGGCTGGATGACAATTTCTTTGATCTGGGAGGAAATTCCTTA
>NZ_JBOFLP010000211.1:0-23997 GCF_051657925.1 Chroococcidiopsis sp. | reverse complement strand
GGACTCAACAGGCAACTCATGCCAGTGAATTTTGTTGTCCCCGTTGTCGTTCTGGTAGCCGCGAAGCAGAAAGAGTCTGGCTAAATCGACGATCGCCCGTATTTACCGAAAACAACCGTCGCAAGTGGCAAGAGTTTTATCAGTGTCAATGCGGTTGTGTCTGGTGGGCGTGGAGTAACGATCGCCCCCCCTCAGATTTAACACAGAAAGAAGACTGCGATCGTTAATTGGTTAGTTGTTGGTTGACAGTAGACGCACTCCGCTACACTGCGTGAAGACAGTTGACGGTTAATGATAAATGCTGGCGCTACACTCCGTGAAGACAGTTGTTGGTTAACTGCTCCCTGCTCTCTGCTCCCTGCTCCCTAAAAAACTGACAACTGGTCAAGAAATCATCACCAAAAACCATAAATTCAAGCAAATATTCCTGTTGGCAACGGGCAAATCTGTCTTGGTGAGATAGAATACAGTACAAATAACGGTACACTTGTCAAGACTATGAAATACTTCTTTAGAACAATGGCAGTGAAAAGAGATATTTCTTAATCTGGAGGCAAAGCCAGACAGAGAATTTAGCCGAAAAGTCCGTACATTGCTGCCCAATCAATGACTCGTTGAATTTATAGGAATAAAGTTATGAGCGATCGCTCGCCATCGGAAGCATCTATCTTTTTGAGTTATCTCAGAAACGGGATTTGGTTTTTGGGAATATCTTTTTGGTTGTTTGGCATCATTGACCGAAGCATTGCTTCTTTCTCTGATGGCTCCCTATCGAGCGTAGATACGCTCCAGCTGTTTACAGCAGCCTTTTTCTTCATCGCTTGGTTGTTCCTGAAACCAAAGTCGGGGCATCGGGAGAAACAGGAAGTTGGGAATCCTAACCCTTCCTAAGCCTCCTCAGTTCCCTGTGCTATTTTCTAACTTCCAGTAGCTAATTTCTGTCCTACTAAACTTGCTTTTGAAACCAGTTTTACTGGCAAGGACTTACTGACCACCAGGCTTGATTTTGGCAACTTCGAGCAATTTGACTTGCCAACAGATGAAGGGCATTTGGGTTTTGACTCGAACACTGAAGGAAGCGTGGAACTGGGAAACCTAGAATATGAACTACCAGTGGGTGAAAAAATAACGCTGTTGTTCCAATTCAACGATTCAGACAGCGATGATTTTACCGATGTCATCAATCCCTTGTTTGAAGATAGCGATACGGGGGCAATTTCTCGCTTTGGACGACGCAATCCCATTTATCGCATCCCCAATAGCAACACGGGAATTGGAGCGAGGTTACAGTTATCTGAGGCAATGAGTTGTGATTTCGCTTATTTGGCTGGAGATGCTAACGATCCGGCAGCTGGCGCGGGACTATTTAACGGCGATTACGGCGCGATCGCTCAGTTAACATTAACGCCGAGCGATCGCCTTGCTGTAGGCTTGACTTATATTCTTTCTTATAGAGCTGCCGGTCAAGGTTTAGATACAGGTACGGGTAGTACAGCCGCTAATTTAACTCAAATCGGCACGCCAGATCTCGAACTGCCTGTAGTCGGTAACTCCTATGGCATTGAAGCCAGTTACAGAATTAGCGAGAATTTTGCGATTGGTGGCTGGGTGGGCTATACTGCTGCTCGCGCGATCGGTTTGGGGGATGCATCGATTTGGAATTACGCCATCACCTTCGGATTTCCCGATCTGGGCAAAGAAGGCAATCTCGGCGGACTTATTATTGGAATGCAACCGAAATTAACTGGTACGAGTAGCGGTTTGAGAGCGGTAGGACAATCGAGCGACCCCAATACTTCAATCCACGTGGAAGGCTTTTACAGACACCAAGCTACAGATAATATCTTCATCACCCCTGGTTTGATTTGGCTGACAGCTCCAAATCATAATACTGAGAACGAAGACATCGTGATTGGAACAATTCGCACTGCCTTTGAATTTTGAGTTCTACAAAACTATGCAAATTTTTCCCACGCCTGGGTCACAATCTCGCTCAGCCTGCGGCGCTGGCGATCGTCTAGTAAGCTATCATCTGCTAGCAGTTGGGCAGTTAGCTGTTCTAAAGATTGTCCTTGGGAACGGACGAACTGGATTACACCCGCGATCGCAGTGGCTACCAATTCATCGCTAATTGGTTTTTGTCTGAGATTAATAATTTCTTCGGGGCTGGTTGGGATGGGATAATGCATGGCGGGAGTTTACAAGATGAAAAACTGTTTTAATAAATCCAAACACAATTGTAAATTTTCTTAAACTTGTTCTAAGCAAGCTTATTTTTGGCAAGCTTAGCCTAGTCTAAACCCTTGTCACCTCTGTCCAAATTGGTAGTTTACCCATAGACAAAAGCGCCAAGATGAAAGAACTCTTGTACATTGAAATCCCCACACCAGACACATCTGTCGTTCGGCACTGGTTGCAAGCGGAATTTGAACCAGGAATCGGGCAAAAAGCGATCGCGCCTGAAGGTTTTCGCTTGCAAATACCTATAGATACAGCGATAAAGACAAATATTTCAGATCCAACGGCAAAAAAGCTAGGGGAGATCTCCGCTTTTGTTTGGTCTGTACAGCGTACTACATATCTCAAGGTCTTCCGTTGGACAGATTGTCCCCTACCAGGAGAACGGCAAATTCTGCAAAGTCTTGTAAAGCAGATTAGAATTAAGTTTCCTCATAACTATCCCGCACCACCAACAATAGATCTATCCCAACAATCTATTTTTGAGGCGCTTGCTCCCCGCTACCCCCTCACCGTCAAGTATTTTCAGCAAATGCCTAATGGCGAATACGATCTCAAGCGAGTTTACTGGTGGGAGCAAAGGTGGCGCGAAGGAGTGCAGAATCCGCAGCAGCCGCGTCAAGTTGTGTTTTCTGGAAAAAATGTAGAGACGTTACATGTATCGCCTCTACAGCCATCCTACGATCTCATTTACATCGGTGGCGCATTAGGAGTGATTCATGCAGTGGTGATGGCGCAACTGGGTTATCGCGTGTTGTTGTTGGAGCGTTTGCCATTTGGACGGATGAATCGGGAGTGGAATATTTCTCGCACGGAATTACAAAGTTTAATCGATCTGGGTTTGCTAACTCCCGCAGAATGCGAAAGTGCGATCGCACGAGAATATAAAGACGGATTTAATAAGTTTTTCGATGGGAACAATCCACCCCACTTAAAAGCACCGATCCTCCATACTCCAACGGTGCTGAATATAGCCTTAGATGCAGAAAGGCTACTGCAGCTGTGTGGAGAAAAGTTAAAAGCTGCGGGGGGTGAAATTTGGGATGAAACCGAGTTTCTCCGCGCTGATATCGAGCGATCGCAAGTTACGTTACAAGCTCGGCATTTACCCAGCCAAACTCAAAAACAAGCCAGCGGACGAGTTTTAGTAGATGCAATGGGGACAGCTTCTCCGATTGCTTGGCAACTCAATGGCGGTCGTGCTTTTGATAGCGTCTGTCCGACGGTAGGAGCGGTCGTTAATGGCGGCTTCGAGCCTGGGGTATGGGATGCTCAATATGGCGATGTGCTCAACAGCCACGGCGACATTTCGCGGGGAAGACAGTTAATTTGGGAATTATTTCCTGGTGCGGGTGAGGAAATCACAGTTTATTTGTTCCACTACCATCAAGTTAATCGAGAAAATCCTGGTTCGTTGCTGGAGATGTACGAGGACTTTTTCACGATTTTGCCAGAGTATCGCCGTTGCGACCTAGATAAACTCGTATGGAAAAAACCTACGTTTGGTTATATTCCGGGACATTTTAGCGTTGGGAGTCGCGATCGCACGGTTGCTTTCGATCGCTTAGTAGCGATCGGCGATGCAGCTTCGCTGCAATCTCCCCTCGTCTTTACTGGTTTTGGCTCCCTAGTCCGCAATCTCAGCCGTCTCACAGCCTTATTAGATACGGCATTAAAGCGCGATTTGCTCAGTGCCAGCGATTTGAATCAAATTCGCGCCTATCAAAGCAATGTTGCCGTGACTTGGATGTTTTCTAAAGGCATGATGGTTCCCACGGGTAAATTTTTACCACCAGAACGGGTCAACTCGATGCTGAATAATTTCTTCGGACTGTTGACTGACGAACCTTTAGAAGTTGCCGATCGCTTTATCAAAGACCGCTTTGATTGGTTTACTTTTAATCGTTTGGCGCTGAAAGCTGCCAGAAAAAATCCCGTTTTGCTGCTCTGGATTTGGGAATTAGCCGGAGCTAAAGATCTGCTGCGATGGCTGCTGAGTTACTTCAGCTTTAGCTGGAATGCCTTGCTAAGTCTTTGTTTTAGCGGCTGGTTGCCAAGTTTCTTGCACCAGATCCAGCCGTGGTTAGAACCCCGCTATCCTAGATTGTGGCTGAGGCTGCTGGCACAAAGCTACGCCCTGACAACTGGTATGGGAAGACCCCAACTCGCGATCGCCCCTCATCCCCGCACGCCTGCAATTGGTTCTCAAGATGTAGTTAGTAGTTAGTTGTTGGTTGTTGGTTGACTAGTCACTGATTCTGGTTTCTGGGTGGAAATTTTGGTAATTCAATTGATGCTAGTGATTTTCTACCTTTGGGTGGATGCCAGGGATAAACAACTGGTGAGGGCCAGTTGAGGTTAACCTGATTCTGGCTGGATGGGGAAGCATCGGCTGGTGAAGCTTCTGCTTCACCAGCTGGTTCATCCGTCTGCGATTCATTGGTTGGGTGCGATTCTGATATCTGTGGTTGGGGCGCGAGACGATCGAGGTCGAGCGACGTTGTATCGTTAGTTTCGATCGCCTCTGCTGAGGCTTCTTCTTGTAACAAACTCAAGAAATCGTCTAGGTCTACTTCTTGGTTAGTTTCTGAAAAGAAAAAACTTCGCTCTGCCGAGCTATTACCACTTGGCAAATCGAAAGATCCAGTACTGGGGGTGGAATTGAAACTGTAAGGCGCTTGGCGATCGCTCAAAAAGTTTTCCGCCGTCCACTCATTCAATGGTGAATCTGAGGATTCTTGTCGGTTGCGATCGATAAAATTCGGGGTTTGAATCGACCACGGAGTAATCGGTTGCGGGTTGGGGAATAACGATTGCGTTCTCAAACTACTAGCATTATTTTCTGGGGGTCGATCGGTTGTGGAAGCGGGTGATTCCGCACACTTTTCTAACGCTACTTTTAACTGCATGGTGTAGCGTTGCTGGCGCAGTAAGCGAGAGCGGAGATCGCGGCAGGATGTCTCGACTTGCATGAGCTGATAGGATTGCTCGTTATATCTAGACTGCACGAGAGAGCATTCTCTTTCCATTTGAGCGATCCGTTCTTGGCTGGCGTTTAAGTCATCGGTGAGGGTCTCAACCACAATTTTCTGCTGCTGGATGGCTTGTTCTGCCGTCTCTAGCTTGGTAGATAAAGATTCTACTTGCGATCGCGCTTGCTCCTGAGCTTGAATTTTTTGAGCGAGCTTCAAATCTGCCTCGCGCGATCGCCCTCTGAGGTAGTGCAATTCATTTTGGCTGTTTTCTAGCGCTCTCTCTAGTTGAATTACCCGTTCTACTAGTTTGGTGTTGGAGCTGCGCATCTCTTGGATGAAACTCAATAACGTCGCGACTTCTTCAGGAGTTAAGGATGCTCCACCATTCTCTGCCGAGTCCATCCAGCGAGCAACGGACGACCAAGAACCTACTGCGGGTTCTGGTTCCACAGAAACATCGCGGGCAACAGCAGCATCGTCCGCTGGCTCAGATAAATTGGTTTCGTCTTGGTTTGCTGGAGATGTCTCACCATCGGCAAGCCCACTATTAGCAAAATTAAACCACTCAGAAAATGGCGCACTATTGACTTTTTCTGCTTCACTCATGGTCTTGTACCCCGCTGTAAAAATTCTTAGCTGCCCCGGTATCAGACTTTCTATTATTCATCCACTTTTAAAAGATTTTTTTAAAGATTCAGACTTTCTTAAAAAAAATAGATCTTCTACCATAAATGAATTTTTCAGTATTTATACTGGTAACTTTTCCCAAATTCTGTATGCAGAAATATAAAATAATTAGGCGAGTTGTTACTCTCGTTTCTATCCTGTAGCTATCTTACCTCCACCACCTCAATTGAAGAAAGTCAGTTGTCAGTGGAAAGTGCGCCCAACTAATTATTTGCTCTATGTCATGTAATTTTCCTGCTCGGACTTGGTTAGGAGTTGTGCTAAGTAGTTTAGGACTGTGGTTTTCACCCATACCTGGAATTGCCAACTCTGCGATCGCGGCAAAAAAAATTTATATTTCCTATGGAGCGATCGAACGTTCTATTTCTGTGAACTCTTTGGAAGGCTACGCTAAGAAAGGCATAGTTGACGAGGAGCTAGCTACCTATGCAGCATATGTCAGTCCCCAACGATTGTTACAATTACAGCGAGTTTTACTCAAACGGATCGATCTAAGTCCGGTTGCAGTATCCCAGTTTCTTTATACGCCAACTGGAACAACCCTGTTAAAAAGACTAGGCGAGGTTGTCCAAACTGAATCTCGGCAATCGGGATTTTATGCCCTACGCTCGGCACTCATTTTAGCGGCAGCCGATCCAAAAGGCTTAACACTCCTGAACATACTACACAAATTTCCGACTAACGTACGAGTTAATATGGGGCGGATGCTTCAGCTGGCTGAAGCCCTAGAAACCTTGATTAGCCAATCTCGCAGAGCGATCGCCTTAATTTCCGAAAATTCGACAGTCGCAGCTGCTCAAGTCCAAGGAATAAATTTTTCTCAGTTACCAGATTTGCGATCGCCTGGACGTTTTAGTTGGAGCAAGCAAACCTTAAAATTAAGCGATCGCCGCCGCGATCGGGCTTTTGTTGCCGATCTTTATTTACCAAGGGAGCAGGGAGCAGGGAGCGCTTCGGTGCAGGGGAAAGAGAGTAGAGGAGCAGGGGAGCAGGGGAGCAGGGGAGCAGAGGGGCAATTACCAATTACCAATTACCAATTACCGATTACCAATTACCGATCGCCAACTACCGATCGCCAAAAATTCCCAGTCATAGTCATATCCCACGGTTTAGGGAGCGATCGCACGAGTTTTATTTATCTAGCCGAGCAACTGGCAAGTTATGGTTTTGCTGTTGCAGTTCCCGAACATCCTGGTAGCAATGCGGAACAATTGCGATCGCTGTTTTCCGGTCAAGCCGCAGAGATTGCAGAACCGAGCGAATTTGTCAACCGTCCTTTAGACGTGAAATACTTATTGGATGAATTAGAGCGATTGAACGCAGCTAATCCCAGTTGGCAGTTGAATGTACAACGAGCAGCGATTATTGGTCAATCTTTTGGCGGTTATACTGCCTTAGCTTTAGCAGGTGCAAGCTTGAATTTTAGCCAACTGCGCCGAGATTGTAACAACCCTAAAGATGTCTGGAATCTATCGCTACTGCTTCAGTGTCGTGCTTTGGCTTTACCATTGACTCAAGATAATTTGAAAGACTGGAGAATTAAAGCCGCGATCGCTATTAACCCATTTACTAGTAGTATTTTTGGGGAGTTAGGGTTGAGGAAGATTCAAATTCCCGTAGCGATCGTCAGCAGCAGTGCAGATACAATTGCTCCTGCCTTACCAGAACAGATTATTCCCTTTGCTTGGTTAACAACAGAGCAAAAATACTTGATCTCCATCGATCGCGCCAGCCATTTTTCTACGATTGGTGAATCAGCTGCGGAAGATGCCGATCCGATTCCCCTACCCGCACAAGTTATTGGTCCCAATCCAGCGATCGCACGTCGCTACGTTAGTATTTTGAGCGTGGCATTCATGGAAACTTATCTCGATCGAAACCCCCAGTATCGTCCCTATCTCAGCTCCTCCTATATTCAAACCGTCAGCCAAGCACCGCTAGATGTGAGTCTCGTTTCATCCTTACCACTAACTCAGCTAGCTAATTCTATCTGTGCGGTGGTCACAGCCCAACAGAATTTTTGTCCTCAAGCTTACAGGCGGGGGAGAAAAGAGAGCTGAGGGAGCGATCGGGAGCGCAAGGTTGCTGAGGAAGCTGAGGGAGAAAAACTGCTCCTGACTTCTGACTTCCCCATGACTCTAGTTAGAGGACAATTTACGATCGCGCTTGCTAACTTGGTGAATGAGATCGAGACGAGGAGTTAAATGGTAATGGACAAGACTTTATTGATGATTTTGCTGTTGGGTTTGCTACTCAGCTTCATCGTAGCGCCGTTTTCTGGCTTAGCCTTACTGATGATTTTCCTGCTAGCTTCAGCTATTTTGTGGACAGGCTGGACGCTTGTGAGTATTTTAATTCGTGGTAAGACAAGCGACAGTAATTCGTAGTTCAGCGATCTATGGTTCGGTAGGTTCGCCAATTGATGCGGTCATGAGCGAGTCGCGATCGCAACTAAACCATCGTAGTTGCAAAACAGGCAGTTGCAAAACAGGCAGTTACAAAAAAGAACGATAGATTTCGCTTTCTAACGTACCGCTAAAATACCCCTGCCCGATAGAGGTTCTCTGCCAGTCTGCCAATGCTTCATCTGGCGTAACTCTAATCGTAGATACTAATTCTGCCCGAATCTGCTGAATGAGTTCTTGCTCTTTCAGCTTAGTATCTCTTACTTTTGGTGTAGATGTGGAATTTCGAGCGCTCGACATTATGGCTTATCCCTCTTGCACCAAGATTTAATCTTTATGTCCCCATATTGTCAGGCTATAATCGTACCCACGTTCATCAGCTTAAAAATTCTTGATAAAGAATCGGGAGTTGGGAGTCGGGAGTCGGGGGAAGAGAGCTGAGGGGCAGAGGGGCTTCAGGTGCAGAGGGGCTTCAGGTGCAGAGGAGACTAGGGAGAATTTAATTCCGAATTCCGAACTCCGAATTCCGAATTCTCCCCACACCCTTTCATCACGCACTACTCACTACACCCTACACCCTACAACGCCAGTTGCGGGATTCGGAGGGAACCTCACCGGACAGTTTGACGCGACGTGCTACAACGGGGGGAACCCCCGCAACGCAGCTGTCCTCCGCACCGCACCGACCTCCCGCACGGCGCTGGCTCCCCCACACCCTATTTGCTACTAGTCATCAGCCACTAGCCACTGATAACTGAAAAAAGTGTCACTGGAGATGAGTTTAAGGGAGAGATCGTGAGTTATTTAAATTTGTAGATATACTCATAATGCCCTGTAAAAGCTGGGGTAGCGTGTAATTCAGAAATTCCGAATTCCCTAGCTTCTCATAACTCCTTCGCTGTCATATGCCCGTATACTGCACTCAAGGTCACGAAAACTTGCCTGAAAGTCGTTTTTGTATGCATTGCGGCGAGAAGCTGTCTCTAGCGTCGGGAAATGGCTTGTATTCAGGACAGATGTTAGGCGATCGCTACTCGATCGTGCGTCTACTAGCACAAGGTGGTTTTGGGCGCACCTATCTAGCGGAGGATACTAACCGCTTTCGCGAACTCTGCGTTTTGAAAGAATTTGCGCCGCAAGCACAGAGTCATACTCTTTTACGCAAAGCAGCAGAATTGTTTGAACGGGAAGCAGGAGTTCTTTACAAATTGCAGCATCCGCAAATTCCCCGCTTTCGCGAATTATTTCGCGTCAAAATTGACAGTAAAGAACATTTATTTCTCGTCCAAGATTACGTAGAAGGGGAAACCTACCGCAGCCTGCTAGATGAGAGAATGCAGCAAGGAAAATTTTTTAGCGAGACAGAGATCGTTTACCTCTTGCAGCAAATTCTTCCTGTATTAGATTACATCCACAGTGTAGGGGTCATTCATCGGGATATTTCCCCAGAAAATTTAATTTTACGTACTAGCGATCGCCTACCAATGCTAATTGATTTTGGTGGTGTCAAACAAGTTGTTGCAACTGTTTCATCGGCTAAGTCTGGTGGGGGACTGCATACCGCTACGCTACTAGGAAAAGTCGGCTACGCACCACCCGAACAAATGCAGCAGGGGGTAGTTTATCCTCACAGCGATTTGTATGCCTTGGCTGCTACAGTATTAGTTTTACTTACAGGTAAAGAACCACAAGAATTAATCGACGATCGCAATCTCACATGGCACTGGCGGCGAGAAGTCAATCTCACGCCAATGTTGGGGACGATGTTAGATAAAATGCTATCTCCTCGTCCTAGCGATCGCTATCATTCCGCACAACACGTTTTACATCTCTTACAGCAGCATAGCACTGCTGCAACACCCATACCTACTCCCATGACAGTAGCAGTTAATAAGTCGCCAGTTGCCGTTGCTGTCAAGCCAGTTGTTAATATTCCCCAACCAGTTATTAACATTCCGAAGCCAGTTATTAATTTTTCTCAGTTGGTTAACAATTTTCCCAAACCAGAAATTAACATTCCGAAGCCAGTTATTAAAATTCCTAGCGTTAGTTTTTTCAAAACCAAAAAAATTTGGTTTGCATTACCAATAGGAATTATATCTGCATATATGGGTTGGTTAGCAGTGAGTGGTTGGTTGCAATTTCAATCAAATTTAACTGAAAAGAAAGTACCTCAGTCGCCAAAAGTAGCGGCTAAACCTCAATTTTCTGCTGCCGAACAACGTCGTAAAAATCAATTGCGCGATCGCCGCCAGCGGATGGGGATAAATAATAGATATTATATTGCTTTAGTAGACCAAGTTTTTTGGGAAAGATATCCTCAGTATAAAGGTCGTCGTCTCACGGCGAATCCAGAGGATGCAAAAATTAGGGCTGATTGGGATAATTTGGCGGCGGAATGTTTGGATTGGTTGCAATTTCTGCCCTCAGAAACTCGCAAGCGTTTGGGTAGTTACTCGCAAAAAGATCGATCTCGTTGGCAACAGCAATTGTATCAACTAAACCTGAGTAATAGAGTTTTATACGATTTAGCTGATGCTGCCTTTTTACAAATGTTTCCCCAACAGCGGGGACAAAATTTTATGAACAAACCAATTAATCAGGTTTGGTATGCGATCGCTGAGGAGAAGTGGCAAGCTATCCTGAAGGGAAACGCTTATGAGAAAATTGAGTTTGATTCTGGAACGAGTGAAAGACAAGTTAGCGGTAGGTTAAAGTCAGGTGAAGGTAAAACTTTTGTTGCCGAATTAACAGAAGAACAAGTGATGCAACTGGAATTGGAAGCCGATCCGCAAGTATTAATTTCAGTGTATTCTCCTACAGGTAAAATTAAGCTGATGGAAGATTCTCGCGATCGCACTTGGGATGGAGATCTACCAGAATCCGGTTTTTACGAGTTTGTTATTGTATCTACTGCGTCTGGTAAGAGCGATTATCAGCTTAAACTAATTATTAGCGAATAGCAGTCTGTATCCATGTCAACACAATTTTTTTGGCGATCGCTATTCCCTATTATGGCGATCGCCGGTACTGTTTATCTAATTGCTTGTTTACTTCTCTACTTTCAACAAACGCGATTTATTTTCTTTCCTCGCGCCACTATTGATACTACACCAGCAGCGTTTAATTTGCCTTATGAAGAGGTGTGGCTACCTGTAAAAACGGCATCTAATCGGATAGAAAAAATACATGGTTGGTGGATACCTGCATCGGCACCAAGTAACAGAGTATTACTATATTTGCACGGTAATGGAATTAATATCGGAGCCAATGTTGCTCATGCAAATCGATTTCATCGCATGGGATTTTCAGTATTACTTCCCGATTATCGCGGCTACGGTTTGAGTCGGGGTAATTTCCCCACCGAATCACAAGTTTATCAAGACGCACAAGTAGCTTGGGATTATTTAGTTAAGGAGAAAAAGATTCCAGTCAATCGGATTTTTATTTACGGACATTCTTTAGGTGGTGCAGTGGCGATCGATCTGGCAGTGAAATATCCAAATGCAGCTGGATTAATTGTCGAAAGTTCTTTTACATCGATTGCCGATGTAGTCAATTATCAACAAATTTATCGAATTTTTCCAATCGATCTACTATTACATCAGCGATTTGATTCTATCGATAAGGTGGGTTCTTTAGCTATGCCAGTATTGTTTATTCATGGTACTGCCGACTGGCAAGTTCCTGCTAGCATGAGTCAACAATTGTATCAAGCTGCACCGCAACCAAAACAAATTTTTTTAGTTTCAGGGGCAGGGCATAATAATACTGCTGAGGTTGCTGGTAGTCAGTATTTTCAGGTGGTGCAGCAGTTTGTTAAGCAAGTGGAGAATAAAAATGTCACGCCAAGGCGCAAAGACGCAAAGGGTTATTAAGGGTTTTTCGTTAGTTAAAATGTTTAAAAGGAGAATTTTAAAATGCAGCTTCAATTGAGTCAAATTGACGTGCAGCCAGGACAAAGGTTGATTTTAAAAGATGTTAGTTGGGATGATTTTGAGCAGATATTAGCAGAGTTAGGCGATCGCCGTGCTTCTCGGTTAGCATACTATAAAGGAATACTAGAAATTATAGTTCCATTAGCAGGACATGAAAATGGAAAGGAAATTACTGGAGATTTGATAAAAGTAATACTAGAAGAACTGGATATTGAGTTTAGAAGTCTGGGTTCGACTACTTTCAAACGGCAAGTTATGAATGCTGGTGTAGAGCCAGATGCTTGTTTTTATATCCACAATGAGGCAGCAATTAGAGGTAAGGAGAGGATCGATCTTAATTTCGATCCTCCACCAGATTTAGCAGTTGAAATCGATTTTACTAGCGATTCAGAAATTAAAAAGAATAGCTATGCTGCGTTATGCATTCCCGAATTATGGATTTATAATGGGCGATCGCTCAATTTGTACGTGTTACAAGATCGGCAGTATATTGCTACAGAAAAAAGTTTGACTTTTTCTAATTTGCCACTTGCAGAAGTAATTCCTCAGTATGTTAATAGAAGTAAAGTAGAAGGAAGAAATCGCGCAATAAAGGCATTTCGGAGATGGGTTGCAGAATATCTAGGAACCAAGCGAGATAATTGAACGAACTACTAAAAAATGTAGAAATTTGTTTCAGGCTAACTTAGCGATCGCCCTATTTGCTGCATCACTTCTTTCTCTCCGCAATCATCCATATTCCTTTTACTTTAGATAATATAGTAGGTCGTAGTTCAGGCAAAGGTTCTGATGCTACATGACGAGCAAAATTCATCAGTTCAATTCTGGATGGGACAAATTTGAGGAGTACATAATCATCACTTTGTAGTCCTGCTGGAAAATAGATCGTCCAATCTTCCTGCCATCGTTTTTGCTTCTCATAAAAATCGTTTTCTACACTCGCTGTACCTAAAGCTGTTACATATGCTTGTTCGCTGTCGTCTTGAAAAGTTACTGTTACATAACTTTTATTTAGAATTTCACGCACTTTTCGAGATTTTGCACTCGTGACAAACCAAAGCGTCATATCCTCTTCAAGATTTAAAGGTTCCACGAGTCTAGCATTAGCTTGTTCTGATTCATTCAGCGTAATGAGAAAGCAGTATTTCACTGATTTTATTGTGTCTCTTACAACTTCAATCAAATAGTTTGGAGTCATTCCTACTGTTTCCATTTTTTCTCTCCTTTAGAACGGATCGTTCAAGGGTGACAAATCTAGAAAAGTTATTTCAAAGCAGGTTTGGCAATGACTTCCATTTGTTGCATTACTTCTAGCAAGTTCAATTCGTACCACCATTCTACAATTTTGCCTTCAGAAATGCGGAATAAAGTGAAACTCCCATTCACAGTGACAACTTTACCTGTAGGTGGTATTTCCATAAACATTCCTGTGTGAGTACCTTTAAGTGTGGAACGATACATCACTTTGTCTGCCTGGGCGATTACATCTTCAATTATCTGTTGAATATCGGGAAATCCTTGAAATAAGCTTGCTTCAAATTTTTTATTTGTCTCTATGCCTCGAATTGGTTCAGCCCAGCTACAAAAGTAATGAACAATATCCGGCGATATTAATTCATCCCAAGCTTTTTCCCAATTAGGATTAGTTCCCCAGCCTTGGGTAGCAAAACGCAGGGCGATCGCTTTATTTTGTTCGCTAGACATATAGATACCTCCTTCTATTCTTGAGAAAAACTATTGGCTAAGCTACTTTTAACAGGGCGCGAAGCAATAATTATTAACACGGCTGGTATTAGCAACAACCAGAAACCGGAAATTGGCATCAAAAAGATCCCAACTAGAGCAGTTACTAGAAGACACCAGCCGAGAAAATTTGGAAGAGTTATACTTTGAATATGCGCCCAACAACATAGTTGTCCTATAGCAAAAAGTAGCGGCACAAACATCAAAAACCAAAAAGCAGTATTGCGATCGCAAAATGGATCTACTGCGTTGAAAAATCCACTCTGAGCAATATTTGATAGCGGTTCGGCATAGAGCCAGAAACCAACTAAAACATGGATAATGCTGGTAACGTATAACCAATATCCACTGAATCTCAACATTCTTAGCCTCCTGAGCGATCTAGCTGACGAATGTGATGAATTTAGCTGAGATTGTTGGCTAAAGTCGCGCAAATTCTTGCAGTTTTGAGCAGATTCTTGCTATTGCTGTTGAAATGTTTTAGGGGACATTCCCGTTAAGCGGCGGAAATGGGAACTCAAGTGACTTTGATGCGAAAAACCGCACTGAAACGCTACATCTGCGATCGCTAAATCCGATCGTTTGAGTAATTGTTTTGCTCTTTCTACCCGCAACCGAATCAAATATTGATGGGGTGTCACGCCCGTAGATTGTTTAAATAGACGACAGAAGTAATATTGGCTCATGCCTACAGTACGAGCTAAATCTGATAATTTAATCTCTAAATTTAGATGAGCGTGAATGTAATCAGTCACTTGTTGCAACTTGTACTGCGGTAGACCATCGGAGTATGTAGAGATTTTTGGTGGTAATGTGGAGCAGGTAGTAAGCAAATGTACGGCTAAAGCAACACCGATAGACTCGCCATAAATTCGTCCAGCAGGACATCCAGCTTGCAAATCTGCTTTCAAAGCTGAGGCGAGTTGTTGAATTACCGGATCGACAAATTGAAAACTAGGAATTAGTTCCAGGCGATCGCGATCTGTACATTCATTTGCCAATCCTGCTAAAAGTTGAGGAGTAAAGGTAATCAGAGTAAAGCGTACTTCTTGCTGCCATACTGCCCAATGCAGCGTATTAGCCGGACAAAAAGCAATCTCACCATTCCCAAACCAATAAGACTGAAATTGACTACCTACACGCCTTTCGTGCTGTACCCAATTATAGCGATCGCTAACATCGAGAACGTGTTGCGTCATCAAATGCTCTGCTGGAGTCTCGTAACCTGGATGATGATAGTAAGCTAGGAAAAGCTCGTTCCAGCCTGCTGAGTGGCTATTAAGCAATGGCGGATGAGGGAGGACTTTAGTGGAGTCCTCTAGCTTAGTCATATCCAGTTTGAGCTGTCGTTGAGGTATTGGCATCTGTACCTCCTGTCTATAACAAATTGTGATGTGGGCATCTTGCGCGGACTAAAAGTCACGAGCAAATGACTTACAATTACCATTTATTAAATTACTCTCAAGAGAATATACAGACCCACCCTGGCGCACCCAAAATCCGGTATCCTATACTTCTGTCATAGCCACTGTGGGATGCTTCTATGTCTTTCGTCGGTCTACACATCCATAGCGATTACAGCCTGCTCGATGGTGCCAGCCAGCTGCCGCAACTGGTAGATCGAGCGATAGAATTGGGTATGCCTGCGATCGCGCTTACCGATCACGGTGTCATGTATGGGGCGATCGAATTAATTAAGGTTTGTCGTAGTAAGAATATTAAGCCAATTATTGGCAATGAAATGTACGTGATTAACGGCGATATTGGCAATAAAGAACGCCGCCGAGTTAGAAAATATCATCAAGTTGTTTTAGCAAAAAATACTAAAGGCTACAAAAATTTAGTTAAACTTACGTCGATTTCTCACCTCAAAGGATTCCAAGGTAAAGGGATATTTGCCCGTCCTTGTGTAAATAAGGAACTGTTACAACAGTACCACGAAGGCTTAATTGTTACGAGTGCTTGTTTGGGTGGAGAAATTCCCCAAGCCATTTTACAATGTAAACCAGATATAGCGCGAGAAACTGCTAAGTGGTACAAAAATGTGTTTGGCGATGATTTCTATTTAGAAATTCAAGATCACGGTTCTCCTGAAGACAGAACTGTGAATGTTGAAATTATCAAAATAGCTAAAGAATTAGATATTAAATTTGTCGCCACAAACGATTCCCATTATATTTCCTGTTTTGATGTAGATGCTCACGATGCATTATTATGCATTCAAACTGGTAAGCTAATTTCCGAAGATAATCGGATGCGCTACAGCGGGACGGAGTATTTGAAGTCTGCTGAGGAGATGGCGCAATTATTTCGCGATCATTTGCCAGATGAGATTATCCAAGAGGCGATCGCCACAACTTTAGAAGTTGCTGAAAAAGTTGAACCATACCACATTTTAGGCGAACCGCGACTACCTAATTATCCCGTTCCCGCCGGACATACAGCCGATACTTATGTAGAAGAAGTTGCTTGGGAAGGATTATTAGAACGTCTCAACCGTAAATCTCGCAATCAAATCGAACCAGTCTATAAAGAAAGATTGGAATACGAGTTGAAAATGCTTCAGCAAATGGGCTTTTCAACCTATTTTTTAGTTGTATGGGATTATATCAAATATGCTAGAGATCATGACATTCCGGTGGGACCAGGACGCGGTTCTGCTGCTGGTTCTTTGGTTGCTTATTGCCTGCAAATTACTAACATCGATCCGGTACATCATGGCTTGCTATTCGAGCGATTTTTGAATCCAGAACGAAAGTCAATGCCTGATATTGACACCGATTTCTGTATTGAAAAACGCGATGAAGTGATTGAATATGTCACGCGAAGATATGGTGAAGATCGAGTCGCGCAGATTATTACATTTAACCGCCTCACATCCAAAGCTGTTTTAAAAGATGTGGCGCGAGTCTTAGATATTCCCTACGCCGAATCAGACAAAATGGCGAAATTAATCCCTGTGGTGCGGGGTAAGCCAACTAAACTAGCGGTGATGATTTCTGACGAAACACCAGAACAAGAGTTTAAGGATAGATACGACAACGAACCCCACGTTCGCCGCTGGATTGATATGGCGATGCGAATTGAAGGAACGAACAAAACTTACGGCGTTCATGCAGCCGGAGTTGTGATTTCATCCGATCCGTTAGATGAAGTTGTTCCATTACAAAGAAATAAAGAAGGCGATGTCATTACCCAATATTTTATGGAAGACATCGAAGCAATGGGATTGTTAAAAATGGACTTTTTAGGATTAAAGAATTTAACTTTGATTCAGAAGTCGATTCAGCTCATCGAACAATATCGTCAGATTAAAGTCGATCCGTATGAAGTTACGGCAAATGAAAGAAAAGTGCAGAAAATTTTAGCCAAAGGTGAAACTGATAAAATTCCTGAAGATGTAGAAAAAGCTTATAAGCTGCTAGAAGCAGGCGCGTTAGAAGGAGTATTTCAGCTAGAATCTTCGGGAATGCGTCAGATTGTTCGAGATTTAAAACCTTCTTGTATCGAAGATATTTCTTCAGTGCTGGCTTTATATCGACCAGGACCATTAGATGCTGGTTTAATTCCAAAATTTATTAATCGCAAACACGGTAAAGAAGCAATTGAAAACGAGCATCCTATACTAGAGCCGATCTTGCAAGAAACCTATGGAATTATGGTGTATCAAGAGCAAATCATGAAAATTGCTCAAGATTTAGCCGGATATTCCCTCGGACAGGCGGATTTGTTAAGACGTGCGATGGGGAAAAAGAAAACTTCTGAAATGCAGAAGCAAAGAGAAATTTTTGTTGATGGTGCAGCAAGAAATGGGGTGAAAAAACAAATAGCTGAAGAGTTATTTGAGAAGATGATGAAGTTTGCGGAGTACTGTTTTAATAAATCCCATTCAACCGCCTATGGTTACGTCACTTATCAAACTGCATATCTTAAGGCAAATTTTCCTGTAGAATACATGGCGGCGCTATTAACAGCTAATAGCGACAAAACAGAGCAGGTACAAAAATATATTGCTACCTGTTTGAACATGAATATTCAAATCGAACCACCAGATATCAATCGCTCTGGTGTGGATTTTACACCAATAGAAAATAATATTTTATTTGGACTCTCAGCAGTTAAAGGGTTAGGCGGAGAAGCGATCGCTTCGATTTTAAAAGCGCGTTCGGAAGGAGAATTTAAATCTCTAGCTGATTTTTGCGATCGCGTCGATTTACGTGCTGTTACCCGTCGAACAATTGAACCACTCATTTATTGTGGAGCTTTCGATAAACTCGAACCAAATCGCCAGCAATTATTAAAAGATTTAGAACTAGTACACGATTGGGCGCAATCTCGTGCTAAAGATCGAGCGATCGGTCAATTTAGTTTATTTGACTTGGGAGGACTGACGGATGCTAGTCAGTTAGAAAGTAGCTTTGATTCTGCACCCAAAGCACCACCAGTCGCAGATTTTCAACAATCAGAAAAGTTACGCAAAGAAAAAGAGTTATTAGGTTTTTACGTCTCCGATCATCCCCTCAAAGCAGTCAGACAAGCAGCACAAATTTTGTCTCCAATTAACCTCAGCGATTTGGAAAATATCCATAGCGAAACCTCTGTGAGTTCGGTAGTGATGCTAACCAGTATGAAACCCGTGACCACGAAAAAAGGCGATCGCATGGCAATTTTACAGTTAGAAGATTTGACAGGACAAACAGAAGCAGTTGTTTTTCCTAGAACCTACGAACGCATTTCCCATCTGTTAGAAGCAGATACGCGATTAATTGTTTGGGGTAAAGTCGATCGACGGGACGACAAAGTACAAATGATTATTGAAGATGTAGAACCAATAGAAAACGTCCGTTTAGTCATGGTAGAACTTGACCCCTTACAAGCTGGAAACATCCAGGAACAACATCGCTTACAAGAAATTTTGCAGAAGCAGGTAGAAGAGAAAGAAAAAGCGAGAATTCCCGTGTTTGCTATTATTCAAGATACCCGTAACCGTCAACTAGTACGCCTTGGACGCAGTTATTGGGTACAGGATAGTAGAACCGCTGTAGAAGCACTAAGAACCGCCAATTTTCCCGCTCACGTACAACCATTATTAGTTAACAGTTAACAGTTAACAGGGAGCAGGGAGCAGGGAGCAGGGAGCAGAGGAGCAGAGGAGAATAATGACAAATGACTCTTGACTAATGACTCTTGACTAATGACAAATGACGAATGACAAATTACTGGCTATTTCAAGGAAACCCTAAATATTACCGAATTTTAGATGCAATTCGAGAATTAGAAACAATTCCATGGCGGGTGACTCGCTATAGCAAAGATATTGCTGTGGGTGATGGAGTTTTGGTGTGGATGGCAGGAGAAAAAGCGGGAATATATGCGATCGCCGAAGTCGCCGAACCCGTTCAAGCTTTAACAGAATTACCCGATAAAGACTATTGGCTCGATCCGAGCAAAGCTGGTAGTAAACTCCACGTTAAAGTCCGTTGTCTTCGCAGATTGCTGGGACAACCATTGAGGCGATCGGAATTGCTTTACGATCGCGTTTTGAGCAATTTACCTGTAATTCGCGCTCCTGGTATTAACTATAAAATCACGCTGGAAGAATGGCAGCGAGTCCATCAATTAAAAGGATGATGGTGTCAGTACCGTAAGCAAGCGGTGCAACATCGAGTGCCGCCCATAAGCTGTGTCTTTAATTGTGAATTTTTAATTGTGAATTATTCTGGTCAGGATTCTACAACAAACTGACTTTGCGATCGCTCAAATGCCCGTATAAGCCCGTTCGTGTAAGGTTTGAGAAATTTCTGTTCGCTCATCCAAGTGCGATTCATAATTTCTGATACTAACAGCACGTTCCACACAGCGGTCATTTCCCAAGTCGCACCCACCCGTGGCATAACCATCGTACAAACGCACTAGCTCATCTTCAATTGGAGCCAAGCTACCCTGCAACACGCAGAGCCACAAGTATGCTTGAAACATATCTAAGTCTCGGAGGCACGAATGCTTCACGCTAGGATGATCTAATCTTCCCCGCTGTGTAGTCGTTTTGGGAAACTGTCGCAAGAGATTCATATAAACCCGATGAGAAATCGCCTCGACTTCTGGTAGCATGTGTTGAACTACTTGAAACGCAGGCGAACTAAAATCATGCACGCTTGCTGCCTCACAAACGCGGAGCCACGGTAGCGCTACCTGTTCTTCTAGAAACTTAAAGTAAGGTCTGACAAAAATTTGCTCAGTAGCATTCAAATTTTCTAGTAGCGCCACATTGCTCAAGTTGAAGTGAGTCGTGAGAAAGCCTAGCTTCGCCCAATCATTAGAAATTTGGTGACGCTCTTGATACTCTAATAGTAGTGGTTCTATAAAGCTAGCTAGCTTGATGATGTCTGTATTACTCAAGCCAACCAATCGCAGATCGCCCTTGCCTTCTTTGAGTGTCTCAGAGAGGACGTATGATGGCTGCTTGTAAAACTCCAGTAGATTTAAGTAGATTTCAACAGTACACCGCACGATGTTGGTAATTTCACTCGCACTGGTTGCCGATGGAGTGCATTCATACAGTTCGCTCGCTTTAGTAGCAGCATACTCGCAGTTAAGCTCGATCAGCGATCGATGCAACTTCGCAACGGTTTCGCGTCTACCCTCCGGCGAAATCACGTGAAGCAGAGCATCAGAGGCAAAATGATGTTGCGCAAAGAAGGGAATTTGAGGCTTATATCGCTCTGTCCAAATTTTGACGAGCTGTTGAGTGGTTAGGTTTTGTGAAAGATCTGAGCTGATGAGCATATGAAGGCACTCCATTTCATCAGTAAAGTGAGGAATTCGTAAATAAATAACACACCCGCTAGCCCTCAACCGCGATCGATCCCGCTCGCCGAGCGAGATCGATCGCGGGACAAGAACTTCATCATCAGTCGCTGAATATTGCTGCTATTGTTTCAATGTCTTTACTTTAACATCACGCAGCGATCGTTAAACTACACATTTACTACTGTTGTTGGTAGTTGGGAATTGGTAGTTGGTAGTTGTTTTTTGCTCCCTCAGCAACCTTGCGCTCCCTCAGCTCTCTTCCTCCGACTCCCGACTCCCGACTCCCTACTCTTCCGTAGCAAACCAAGCCCGCAAAACTTCTGCAACCGTCCAAGCTTGGGCAATGCAGCCGCGTGGAGTCATGGGCGCATCGCCGTCAAAAATTTCGCTTAAACTACCAATACCGCGATCGCAAAGGTGATTTGCCATCGGTTCGAGAAATTGACGCGCCTGCACGGGATTTTTATAAACGCGCAAATGCGCAAAGACAAATGCACCAATTAACCATCCCCAGGTTGTTCCCTGATGATACGCGCTATCTCGTTGCAGTGGAGCGCCACCATAACGTCCTCGATATTGGGGATGTTCGGGGGAAAGCGATCGCAAGCCGAAAGAAGTCAATAATGTCTGTCCGCAAGCATCGACAACACCTTTTTGCTGCGTAGGGTTAAGTAAAGGTGCAATGCCTTGCGCCCCCACTAAGGGTAAGGAGACAGCAAAAATTTGGTTGGGACGTAGGGATAGATCGTCTCCATCAGGACCATCTAGTACGTCGTAGCAGTAGCCTAAATCTTGATTCCAGAAACGAGAAAACCTCGCTAGCGTGCGGTTGGCGATCGCCTCGTACTCTTGATGCGGCTTACCTAACCGACGGGCGAAATTTGCCATACTCCGCACGGCATTGTACCAAAGTGCGTTGATCTCAATCGGTTTACCAATTCGAGGTGTGACGACCCAATCGCCAACTTTGGCATCCATCCAGGTTAGCTGCCATCCCTCTTCCCCAGCATAAAGCAGTCCGTCAGCTGCATCGAGATGGATGTTGTAGCGCGTACCGCGACAGTGCCAATCAATAATATCTGCTAGGACTGGAAATAGTTCTTGGATGAGGGCATCATCTTCTGTAGCACTGTGGTAGGCACGAACTGCTTCAAAGTACCACAAAGTCGCATCAACAGTATTGTAATCCGGTGCTTCCCCCACATCGGGAAAGCGGTTGGGGATCGTGCCGCGATCGACATACTTAGCAAAGGTACGGAGAATGTAACGGGCAATTTCCGATCGCCCCGTGCAAAGAGTCAAACCTGGTAAGGCGATCGCCGTGTCGCGTCCCCAGTCGCTAAACCAGGGATAACCAGCAATAATCGTTTTGCCCTGCGGTTCGTCTGCCAAAGGGCGATCGACGATAAACTGATCGGCAGCTAGAACTAGTTGATGTATCCATTGCGGCGGTTCTTTCGCTTTAATCGAACGACTGGCTTTCCACTGTCCGAGTAGCTTTTGTTCTTGGGTGTGACGCAGTTTCAAGGCTGCTGCGCCATCTAAATTTGGATGGCTTTCCGTACTCGCCACAAAAGTAAAGGATTCCCCAGGGTTGAGCGTCACCTGAAAAGTTGCTGCGTGCAAGTGGTCTTCGCGATCGCTCAGTCCTCGATAGCGTTCTACTGCTAAGTCAAAGCCATAGTACCAGTTGTGAACGATTGTTGCTGTTGCACCATCACCTAGCAAGTAAAGGGGTGTAGCACCAGGGTAGGGGGTAACGCAAATTCCCAGATCGACTGGATCTAAAGCCATTTGCCAGCTGTTACCTTGAGTAATGCCGTGATAGTCGCGATAATTGACCATCGCTTTCAGCCCCAACTGTAGCGGTACAGTGGCGCGAACTGAGGCATACTGAATGTAAGTTGTATTGGCTCCCTGCTGCATCCATACCCGCTTTTCCAACAGGGCATCAGCATAGGCAAATCGCCAAACGGGGACTGTCCCTTCTAGAGAAAATTGCTCGACACACAAGTAACCTTCAGGGCTGACAATTCCATCCCCCCAGCGATTCGTGTTTAAAGGATAGAAGCGATCGCCATATAAAATCGTTTCATCCAACTTTGCTAACATTAACGTGCGACCCAAAGGCGGTTTAAGGGCTGCGACTAATAACCCGTGGTAGCGTCGAGTCAGCAATCCCGCTACCGTACCAGAGGCATAACCGCCAATCCCGTTTGTCACCAGCCACTCTCGCGTTTCCGCGATATCCAGGTTACCGCAGATTTCCCGCCCGAATTGAATCGCCATATCAACCTACTGCTTGCTACTGAAGCGCGATCGCCACTATGTTTGAGTATGCACCGCAACCATAATATATCGTCGATGGGGATTAGGGGTGAGGGGATAGGGGTGAGAAATTGTTGATAAATTGCTGAGACAAGGACAAAAGCCTTTCAAGAACGCGATTTCTGCCGCTGACAATACACCACCAACAACGCAAACAAACTAATTCCAGCTAAATATTTTAAAGGTAAGGGAACAATTGGACTAGGAGAGAAAAATCCTTCAATGATTCCGGCAATGACCAACATCGGTACAATTCCCAGTACTAACTGGGCGGCTTGAGCGCCATAAACCTTTAATGCATCTCCCCGTTTGTATTTACCAGGAAATACAATCGCTCTAGCAATTAAAAACCCTGCCCCACCAGCAAAAAATATTGCTGGTAATTCTAAAGCACCGTGGGGGAATACAAACGCCCAAAAGGGATAAGCTAAATTATTTTGTCCGACTAAAGTTGCAATTGCTCCTATACTTAGACCGTTATAAACTAGTAAAAATGTTGTATACAATCCTGCGGTAATTCCCCCAGAGACAGCAGCGAAAGAAACAGATATATTATTCGTCATAATGTTTGTAGATGCCAGTGGCTCGACACCAACAATCGAACCCATCCACAATTGACGATCTTCTTGTACTTTTTTAATCAAATAATCGGGTACGACTAATGATAGAAATGTCGGGTCTTGCCACGCATACCACCAAGCGACAATTCCACCAAATAAAAAGAGTACTGTAGCTAACTGGAGTTTTGACTAAAAATCCAAGAAAGGCAGCGTGAAAGCTTCACAAGCTGCCAGTAAGAGATGATGAGAAAACCATTACTTCTCAAATCTCTCAAGATGATTTTCGATAAGCTCAAACAGTTTCGTCAAGGAG
>NZ_JBOFLP010000210.1:0-3482 GCF_051657925.1 Chroococcidiopsis sp. | reverse complement strand
GTGAAGTACACTGACAAGGCGAATTATCTAACCGAGTAGCTAGATGAACGACCAAGCCATTGAAAACTATGGTGTTGTGGGGAATATGCACACGACAGCCTTAGTAGGGTTAAATGGCTCGATTGACTGGTTTTGTTTTCCTAAACACGACTCACCCAGTATATTTGCAGCATTGCTCGATTCCGATAAGGGTGGATATTTCCAAATTTCTCCCCTCGGTAAAGACGTAACTCGTAAACAATTTTATTGGTATCAAACTAATGTTTTGGTGACTCGTTTCCTCTCATCCTGCGGTGTTGGCGAGGTAATTGACTTTATGCCTGTCGGTCTGTCCGCGCGGGAGCGTGGCTATCATTGGCTGATCCGGCGCGTGAGAGTCATTCGCTGCACGATGGATTTTTACCTAAAGTGTCATCCGGCGTTTAACTATGCCCGCGATCGCCATAAAACAACTATTACAGATGTGGGTGCTTACTTTGAGTCGTCAGGACTAAATTTGGCACTAGTCACAGAAATTCCTTTGCAACAGGATAATAACGGCGTATTTGCTAAATTTACCCTAGAAGCTGGAGAAGAAGTTGTTTTCGTCTTGCGACAAATAGATTCTCTATCCGGCTGTGGCTTACCGCTCGATTGTAACGAGGCACAAAACCTGTTCAAACACACTGTTGACTATTGGCGCAATTGGCTGTCGAAATGCAAATACAAAGGGCGTTGGCGCGAGATGGTGGAGCGCTCGGCATTGGTACTGAAGCTGCTAACTTACGAACCTACTGGAGCAATTGTCGCTGCGCCAACTTGCAGCCTGCCTGAAGAAATTGGCGGCGAACGCAATTGGGACTATCGCTATACCTGGATTCGAGATGCAGCATTTACAGTATATGGTTTGCTGCGAATTGGTTTTACCCAAGAAGCAGCTCAGTTTGTCAATTGGTTAGAATGCCGCTGCCATGAGTTTAAGCCAGATAGTCCCTTACAGGTGGTTTACAGCATTGACGGCAAGCACGACATAGATGAAGTCATTTTAGAACACTTAAGCGGGTATGAAGGCTCGCGTCCGGTTCGGATTGGCAACGCTGCTTATAATCAACTTCAACTCGATATTTATGGCGAGTTGATGGATGCTGTCTATCTTTACAATAAGCATGGCTCGTCTATTTCTTACGACTTGTGGACTTACCTGCGACAGCTACTTGACTGGGTTTGTGACAATTGGCAGCGTGAAGACGAAGGGATTTGGGAATCGCGGGGCGGACGCAAGCAATTTGTCTACTCAAAACTCATGTGTTGGGTAGCGCTGGATCGAGGTATTCGTCTGGCTGATAAACGCTCTTTCCCTGCCAACCGCCAGCACTGGTTGACCGAGCGCGATCGCATATATGAGGAAATTATGGATCGGGGATGGAACGAGGAGCGCCGTGCCTTCGTGCAATATTACGACTGTGACTTGCTCGATGCCAGTAATTTAATTATGCCTTTAGTACTCTTCCTTTCTCCTAGCGATCCGCGAATGCTACAAACGCTTGATGCCATCAATCGGCTACCGGAAGCAGGCGGACTAGTTTCTAATAGCCTGGTGTATCGCTATAACCTAGAAAGTGCTAGCGATGGTCTAAATGGTAAAGAAGGAACTTTTAATATCTGCACCTTTTGGCTAGTCGAAGCTTTGACCCGTGCGGGACGAGTCGATCCGACTAAGCTCGAACGAGCGAGTTTGATGTTTGAAGAAATGCTCAGTTACGCCAATCATCTAGGACTGTATGCTGAGGAAACGAGCGCCAGCGGTAAAGCTTTAGGCAATTTTCCCCAAGCGTTTACTCACCTATCTCTCATCAGTGCTGCGTGGAACTTAAATAAGGCACTTGATGATGTGAAGTAGGTTGTAGAAACTTAACATCTGTTATAGTCTGAAAAAATCTTCAATTTTGTCCTGAGTTTTTCACTTTTTAGATCTAATCTAAATGTAGAGCTAACCAGCCCTTATTTACAAAATTAAACTCGTGCCATTTATAGTTTGGAAACTTGCACCAGATTGTGAAGAGTGAAGGTTTACAGCTATGCCAACAGCTTTACTCGTAACAGATTCTACATTCAAGCAAGAAGTACTCGATAGTACAATTCCGGTTTTAGTTGACTTCTGGGCTACTTGGTGTGGTCCTTGTAAAGTAATTGCCACGCTAGTCGAGCAAGTTCAAGAGCAATATGACGGACGGGTGAAGTTCGTTACAGTTAATGCTGATAATAATTCGAGCATAATGAATTATTATGGCATCCGAATGCTTCCTACACTCATGCTTTTTCAAAGCGGTCAGCAGGTCGATTCAGTTGTAGGTGTCATTTCAAAAACAACTTTGTTAGACGAGCTGAAAAAATATCTTTAACTTTTGTGACTCTAAGCACAATCTCTACTGAATGAAAATGTAGCTAAGCATTGCCTGCTCTGCTATATTTGGCTAAAAAAACTAGAGACAGATGAATGGTTGGTAAAAACCTTAACTACTATGCCAGCAAGTTTACTAAACTACGAGTAGACCGCGCACACGGCAGCGTAGCACCCCACAAGCCCATCCTGCTGCTGTCTGTCATCGAGCTAATCGAGCAGGGTTTACTCAGGCACAATCAAATTCCTCTGTCTGCCGAGTTAGTTGCGGCTTTCCTCAAGCTTTGGCAACAGTTGGGATCTACTACACATAATGCAGATATTGGAATGCCATTTTTTCATTTGAGAAGCGATGGATTTTGGCACTTCAGACCTAACCCAGGATTTGAAGCACTCTTATCTTCTGGGGCTAAAGTTAGGGCAGTTGGCGTACTTAGACAAGCAGTAGAGTATGCTTATTTGGATGACGAACTATTTGAGTTGTTTCAGCAGCCGACATCTAGAAATTTATTAATAAATACTTTACTCAATTCCTGGTTTGCTGATAAGACTCAACAAGTGCAGGAAATTCTTCGTGTCAATGCTTTTGCAGAATTTCAGCAAGAATTATTAGCTACTGGCGGTAAGGTTTACGAGGAATCTGTATTAAAAGATGAAACTAAAACAGTTGTTAGAGATGCTACCTTTCGTAAGGTTATTGTTTCTATCTACGATTATCGCTGTGCGTTCTGTGGGTTACGCATAATCAATTCTCTCAGTCAAAATATTGTAGATGGGTCGCACATCATGCCCTTTTCCCAGTTCTACGATGACCGAATCGATAATGGATTGTCGCTCTGCAAAAATCATCATTGGGCATTTGACAGGGGTTGGTTCGGCATCAGCGATAATTTTACTCTCCTGGTGAAAAGTGACTTGCACGAAGATGCTCCCAACTGCAAACCCATGCAGCAGTTCAATGGCGATCGCCTGAGTCTGCCAATTCACGCGCAATACTACCCGCGTCTAGAAGCCCTGCGCTGGCATCGCGAGAATGTATTTGGTGCGGCTTGAGATAGTTGGCTGTGACAACCGTTATGCTGTGATATGACGAGTTTGATTG
>NZ_JBOFLP010000209.1:0-12508 GCF_051657925.1 Chroococcidiopsis sp. | reverse complement strand
GTTGGCGCTTTCAAACTATACTCTTTTCTAGGTTCGGTCGCCTTGCAGAACCGCTTTTCAGCTCGTCTCTCTTCCGGCGCTTTATTAATCTAACTAATCCCTCTAGCTCTTGTCAACTAGTTGGACAAAACTTTTTTGGATTGCTCCAGACTGTTGATAGGGCAGAGTTTAAGCGACAATGACATATGCATTGTGCTGCTGAGGAACGAGATTCGTGAATTTTCAATCAGTAATTGCTGTGCTGCATCAGTTTTGGAGCGATCGCGGTTGCCTGATCGCTCAACCATACGATACTGAAAAGGGTGCAGGTACGAAAAATCCCCATACTTTTTTAAGAGCGTTAGGACCTGAACCTTGGTCGGTTGCTTATGTAGAACCTTGTCGCCGCCCTACAGATGGACGGTATGGAGAGAATCCCAATCGCTTCCAACACTATTATCAGTACCAAGTACTGATCAAGCCGTCACCTGAAAATATTCAGGGTATATATTTAGATTCCTTAAGAGCCTTGGGTATTCGCCCAGAAGATCGCGATATTCGCTTTGTAGAAGATAACTGGGAAGACGCGACTGTAGGTGCTTGGGGTACTGGTTGGGAAGTCTGGCTGGATGGAATGGAAATTACTCAATTTACCTACTTTCAACAGTGCGGCGGGATCGATTGTCGTCCTGTTTCAATTGAAATTACCTACGGTTTGGAACGACTAGCAATGTACCTCCAGGGAGTAGAAGCGTTTACAAAGCTGAAATGGACGGACGATATTACTTATGGAGACGTTCATCTCCAAGGAGAAATCGAGCAGTGTACGTATAACTTTGAAGCTTCTAACCCTGAAATGTTGCTGTCGCTGTTTAATATGTACGAGCATGAAGCAGAACAACTGACTCAAAGAGCATTGGTTTTGCCTAGCTTAGATTATATTTTGAAGTGTTCTCACACTTTTAACCTGCTAGATGCAAGGGGAGTCATTTCCGTCACGGAACGGACTCGTTACATTGGTAGAATTCGGCATTTGGCGAGAAAAGTTGCTCAGTTATACATTCAGCAGCGCGAAGCGTTAGGGTTTCCACTGTTGCACAAAGCAAAAGGATAGAAAATGCATGGGTAATCTGAGGGATCTATATGGAACCGATCGCAGCTTGGTTTCGTAGTCTGGGCATTCCAGAACCAATCGTACACTGGGGACATCCCTTGATGATGGGAATTGTCGTGTTTGTGATGGGTAGTTTTGTTGGACTTGCAGGATGGCGAAGCAGAATAGTTGCAGATAAAGCAGTTGCGATGGAAAATGCGATCGCTCACCGCACTCTAGCACCTTGGATGTTTGGCTTTATGGCGGCTGGTTATACAGGTGGCTTGCTATCGCTGGTGATGCAACAACAACCAATATTGGAGAGTCCTCATTTTTGGACTGGCTCGATTGTACTATTGTTGCTGCTGGTAAATGGAACATTAGCACTATTCGGTTTTGGCAAAGATAAAGGTACTTTACGCACAGTTCACGCTTACTTGGGTAGTACGGCGCTTTGTCTGATGTTTCTTCATGCTGTCTTGGGATTGAGGCTGGGGTTAGCAATTTAATTGCTTGGTATTGAGATTGCTGTTGCAGGTGGGAATTATAAGCCTATAAAAAGCTAAATCCCACCTAACTGAAGATGTCAGATGGAGTTTCACATAAAATAACCAGGCTTGCAGTGCTTATTGATGCAGATAATGTAGAAGCAAGCATAGTTGAGCCTTTACTCAAAGAAATTACTAGCGGCGGTATTGCTTGCGTCAAACGAATTTATGGAGACTGGACGCAATCTCAATTAAGTAGTTGGAAAGAAAAACTACATAAATTTGCTATTCAACCGATACAGCAATTTAGCTATACATCAGGCAAGAACTCTACAGATAGTGCCTTGATTATTGATGCGATGGATTTGCTGTATACAAATAAGTTTGATGGTTTTTGTATTGTTTCTAGCGATAGTGACTTCACTAAGTTAGCTTGCAGAATTAGAGAATCTGGTTTGATTGTTTATGGTTTTGGCGAACAAAAAACACCGGAAGCCTTTGTGAAAGCGTGCGATCGCTTTATTTATATAGAAAGTTTAAGCAAGAAAAAAGAAAAGCAAGAAACATGTGAAAATATTTCCTCAAAAACTGAAAGTCCACCCTCTAAAAATCTACAAAAAACATTTGAGGAAGTTCCTTCAAAATTACAGCACAATCGAGAATTGTTAGAACTTGTCAAAACAGCTTATGAGTTAGCTATGGATAAAGATGGATGGGCTTGTATATCTAGCCTTAAATCTCGATCGCATGAATTATCTCCCTCTTTTAAATCAAATAGCTACGATTATGCAACTCTTGGTAAATTAATGCAAGCTATTGAGTTATTTGAAATTAAGCAATCTCCTCAAAGTAGAAATCCAAAATATAAAAATATATCCATTAAACTCAAGCACAAATAACTATTATTTTTAATGACTCAGATTAACGGCACTGTTTTTTGTTTTGCATATATCTTAGGCTTACTCGCTACAGGAGTTGCTAACGGAGGTTACAACTTAATAGCGATCGGCTTTTTAGTTACAAGCTTATCATATTTTGGTAAAAGAAGTATTTTGAGAAGTAAGCTACACAGAAATTTTTGGCATATCAAGCCGCAAATCTGGTTACTGGCTGGATTAGTAGGATTTAGTGCAACTATATATTTTCAGATTAGAACACCACATCCTAGTCAAAATGATGTTAGCAAATTTGTAACTGCTAATGCTAAAGATGGAGTACAAGTTGTAACCGTTCAAGGGAAAATTTCTAGTACACCACGCTTAACAAGAAATCAGCGATCGCAATTTTGGCTAGAACCGTTTCATTTAAATATTGGCAACGATATTCGTCAAGATGTATCTGGTAAATTATATACCACTGTACCTTTATTACAAGCAACTGGATTGCATGAAGGGGCAAGAATTACTGTCACAGGAATTTTATATAAACCTAAATCGGCAAATAACCCAAGAGGATTTAATTTTCAAGCTTATCTAGCCAGAGAGGGTAGTTTTGCTGGTTTAAAGGGAAAAGAAGTTAGTTTAATTGACTCCGAAATTAATAAGGAAATCAACAATTGGGGATGGTGGGCAGTCAGACAAAAAATTCTTCACTCTCAAGTACACTTGTTAGGCGTACCAGAAGGAGTTTTAGCGAGTGCGATGGTTTTAGGAAACCGCGTAGTTGACTTACCATTTTCTGTCAGTGACTCATTTATTCGAGTTGGTTTAGCTCATGCTTTAGCTGCATCCGGTTTTCAAGTCTCTCTGATTTTGGGAGTAGTATTAGCGATCGCTCAGCATTTTTCTAATCGAATTCAATTTATCATTGGAGTATCGGCACTACTAATTTTTCTCGGTCTTACAGGTTTACAACCATCAGTATTAAGAGCAGTTATCATGGGAATTGGTGCTTTAACTGCTCTAGCATTGGAACAAAAATTTAAACCTTTAGGGTTACTTCTATTAGCTGCTACTTTGTTATTAACTATAAATCCAATTTGGATTTGGGATCTAGGTTTTGAGTTTAGCTTTTTAGCAACTTTGGGATTAATAGTAACAGTGCCAGCTTTGATAAAAAAAATAGATTGGTTACCACCTGCGATCGGCACTTTAATTGCAGTACCGATTTCAGCCTATATCTGGACAATTCCGCTACAAATATATAATTTCGGCTTAATTTCTCCTTATAGTATTTTAGTTAATATAATAACGACAATACCGATTTCCATTATTAGCTTAGGGGCTTTTATCAGTGCGATCGTAGCGTTAATACATCCAACTATAGGTAGTGCTCTAGCTTGGCTATTATATTATCCAACTCATTGCCTCATTGAACTTGTCGATTTTGTTGCTGGACTGCCAGGAGCAGCAACCGCTGTAGGAACCATCTCCTCGTTACAGCTCATAATAATATATAGCTTGTTTATCTTAACTTGCAGTCAAAAATGGTGGCGGAAAAAATGGTGGGTTGTAGGGCTAGTTACGATTAGCTTAGTATTCATTCCAGCTTGGCAAACTCAAGCAAGCTTATTCCAAGTTACTGTTTTAGCAGCCGGAAAAGAACCTGTTCTAGTTATACAAGATCGTAGTAGAGTCTTATTATTAAATAGTGGAGATGAAACTACTTCTAGGTTTATAGTCTTACCTTTTTTACAACAACAAGGAATCAATCAGCTCGATTGGGCAGTAGCAGCAGAGTCTAATTCGACAAATAACATAAATGATTGGTCGTTGCTTTTGCAAAATTTATCAGTGAAAAATTTTTATAACTGCCCTAGTCGCGATCGCAATACAACGATTACATCCAAACTATCGGATACAAACTGCCAGCAGTTGCTTCCAGATCGAGAAATATCTACAGGTTCGACATTTATTAAGCTACTTGATGCCCAACAACAGATTCTACAGATACAGATCCAAGATAGGACTTGGCTAATTTTAGGGGAAACAGAGATCGAGAAAACGAATAAGAGATTACCACATGCTCAGGTATTGGTATGGTCGGGAGAGAAACTAGATTCTAGCTTGATTGCAGCAGTGAAGCCGGAAGTGGCGATCGCCTCTAGAACTAAACTCGATCCGAAAACAATCGCTGAATTGCAACAAGGCAAAACTAAGGTGTTCTTGACAGGCAGAGACGGTGCAGTGCAGTGGACACCCAAAGGGAAGTTTGAGATTGCAGTAGAAACAGTTGAAGACAAGGCATCTGCACTGTAGAATAGTATTCTTGTCTAAAATAAAGCAAGACAATCTCCTGTGGAGAGGTGGCAGAGTGGTTGAATGCGGCTGACTCGAAATCAGTTTTGGGGTCAAACCCAACGGAGGTTCGAATCCTCTCCTCTCCGTTTTTAAATTAATAAACGCGATCGCGCCACAGAGATAACGAGCTGCCGTGGTACGATCGTCGTGCTTTTAAGTCAAATGTGCTGTTGGTGACATAACCAGTAGTATGATGACCGATTCTCAATTTTTAGAGCAACAATGAAACGGCGACGATTTATTGCCAAAACGACTACGGCTGCTGCTGCTACCACAGCTTTAGGTGCTTGCGTCCGCGTGCAAACCAATAACGCCCAGCAAGCAGGTGCTTTACCGAAAGTACGATGGCGCATGGCTACAAGTTGGCCTAAAGCTTTGGGGATTTTCGGTGGTGCGGAAACCTTCAGCAAGCGCGTGCAGGAAATGTCAAATGGGCGGTTTATCATCACGCCATTTGTAGCAGGAGAATTAGTCCCAGGATTGCAAGTTCTAGATGCCGTTCAAGCAGGAACGGTTGAATGCGGTCACACCGCTAGTTATTATTACATTGGGAAAAATCCCGCCCTTGCCTTTGCCACATCCGTACCGTTTGGATTAACTGCCCAGCAGCAGAATGCTTGGTTGTATCACGGTGGTGGTTTGGAAGCAATGCAAAAGCTTTATGCTGATTTCAACGCGATCAATTTTCCGGCTGGTAACTCTGGGGCGCAAATGGGTGGCTGGTTCAAGCAAGAAATTAAATCAGTTACCGACTTGAACGGTTTAAAGATGAGAATTCCTGGCTTGGGAGGTCAGGTGATGTCGCGCTTGGGCGTGAACGTGCAGGTCTTACCTGGCGGAGAGATTTATCTAGCACTAGACCGAGGTGCGATCGATGCAGCAGAATGGGTTGGTCCTTACGATGATGAAAAATTAGGTCTCAACAAGGCAGCAAAGTTTTATTACTACCCAGGTTGGTGGGAACCAGGACCAACTTGGGAAGTCTTGGTTAATCGAGCTGCTTGGGATAAGCTGCCAAAGGAATATCAAGAAATCCTCAAGAGTGCTGCTACAGATGCCAATATGGATAATTTGGCTCAATACAATGCTTTAAATGGGGCAGCATTAGACCGGCTCGTGAAGGGCGGGACAAGGCTAACTCCTTATACTAAGGAAATTATGCAAGCAGCACAAAAGGCAACCACCGATTTGTTATCTGAAAATGCTGCTAAAGATGCGACTTTTAAACAGATTTACCAGCAATGGAATGCGTTTCGCGCCCAAGTTTATAGGTGGAATGAGATTAATGAGTTGAGTTTTACTAGTTTTACATTTCCTTCTGTTTAACTTGTCTTGTGGTTGACAGCAGTAAGTGAGTAATTGGTTGTTGGTTAATAGTTGAGAGTTGTTCTTTCTCCCTCAGCTCTTTTCCCCCCTACTCCCTACTCCCTACATTCACAGGTAAGCCCCAAAATTCTGCCCGTTGTCGCAGCCAACCCGTAGTAGTATAACGGGCGATCGCAGCGTTGACTTGTTGTCGCAAGCTGTCGTATTGCAATCCTTTTGGCATGACTACAGCTAACGGTTCGGCTGACAATAATGTCGGTAGAATCTCATACTGGGGATATTCTCGCACCCAACCGCTCAACACGCTGGCATCGGCTGTAAAGGCGGCTGCTATGCCAGACTCTAGCAATGCGTGCGCCTGTTGATAGGAATCAACTCCCAAGAGCTGCACTTGCGGTAATAAATACTTTAGTGTAGGAATTGTGGAAGAACCTTTGAGGACGGCAACTGTTTTCTTGGCAACATCGTTGAGACTTTCTGCTGTTGCTTTTTTAGCAATTATTGCCGCACCATCCATGTAGTAAGGCGGACTGAAACTAACTAAACGCGATCGCGAATCTGTAGCTGTGACTTGGGCGATCGCTAAATCGACTTTATCTTCCATTACCGCATTGAGGCGATCGCGGTTTGCAACTGGAATAAATTTTACTGCTGCTGGGTTTCCCAATAAATCCGCTGCTAATTTTTGGGCGAGTTCGATTTCCAATCCTCGCAGCTTTCCTTGTCGATCGCGAAAACCTAGAGGAGGTGAATTATCTTTCACAGCTACTAAAAGATAGCCCCGCTGTTGAATTTCTTTAAACTCGGCGGCGTTGCTTTTAGATGTGAAAGGGTAAAGGGTAAAGGTTAAAGGGAAGAGTAGAAGAAAGAAGTGCAAACAGTTCGTCATGCTTCTACTTACCTTCATTCTGCCTTCATCCTTCATCCTTTATCCTTTATTTTGCTTGATTTGCGAGTTCTGCAACTTTAGCAAAGCTAGCCGGATCGAGAACTGCCAATTGTGCCAGCATTTTGCGGTTAATTTGAATCTCAGCTTTCTTGAGATTCCCCATCAATTGACTGTAGCTCATACCGTGCTGTCTCGCCGCTGCATTAATCCGCACGATCCACAGACGACGAAAATCGCGCTTGCGCTTGCGGCGATCGCGGTAGGCACTCCGCAATGCTTTCATCACTTGCTGATTTGCCGTGCGGAACAGAGTCGAGTGAGAACCGCGAAATCCTTTCGCGAGTTTGAGAATTTTTTTGCGGCGTTTGCGGGCAACGTTACCGCGTTTTACCCTGGTCATGAATAGAATTCCTTAGTAACTTACAAATAAGGGAGCATCATCCGAACGTTTTGCTCGTCGCGTTCGTGTACGAGTGCTGCTTTTGAGAGACGATTCTTTCTAGCAGTCGTTTTCTTTTCCAAAATGTGATTTTTGAAAGCTTTACGACGCACGATCTTACCAGTGCCTGTGGCACGGAATCGCTTTGCCGCTGCTTTGCGAGTTTTCAGTTTAGGCATGAACTAGCTCTGATTCGACACAATCCATTAATATAGCATCTTTTATATTTCTTCTACTGTAAATTTTTATATGGAGTTGTGGGATTTCGTTTAGGATTTATTGACGATCGCGCTCTAGCTGAGTTTTAACAAAATAGCTGAAATTTCAAACAGTTGACAGTTGATGGTTGACAGCAATGAAATTTTAGGAATTTTGTATTTTTTCAACGCTAGATAGCTATGAAGTTAAAAAGCAATATTGCGGCAACAGCCATTTGTCTGAGTTTGAGCTTAATCGATAGTGGAGCGATTGCGGTCAAGTCCTCCAAGTATGCTTACCAAAAGATGGCTGATACGAGTGGTTCTTTTAACGGCTTTGGATTGCCTGTTATCAACAATGCTGGAACCGTTGCCTTTAGTGCCAATACGGACGGAGCATTAGGAGCATACACCAGTACGGGCAAGACAATAACAACGATTGCCGAAAACGTTGGTTTATATGAAAGTATCGGTAGTCCCATCGCTATTAACGATACTGGAACCGTTGCTTTTGTTGCCACACCAGCAAGGGGAACTACGACCACAGGGTATCCAACGGAAACGATTTTTACTAGTACAAATGGTAAAGTAACTCAGGTTCCCTCTTACAAGCCATCGCCTGAGAGTGACTATCCTTACTACAATCGCATTGTATCTCTGGCACTCAACAACAGAGGTACTATTGCTTATGTCGCGCAAAATATGCGTGGTGTTGGCGTATTGAGTAGTGATGGTGGCTTGATTGCTGAAGCCAATGATGCCAGATTGTCCACTGTCGATTCAGCCAATATTAACGATCGCGGTACGGTAGTTTATAGGTCTCAAAATGGTTTTGAGTTTAATATTCTCGCTAATAAAAGCACAATAACTAAAACTTTAACTAGCACTACTTATCCTCTGTATGTCATGGCTCCTAAGAATGGTGTTTTCTCTCCCTCGCTCAATAACCGAGGAACGGTTGCATATGTTGCTTTGGAAATCAAACCGACAAGCGAATACACGGCTGAGTTTAATCCTGCTAAGGCAGCAATCCTGAAGAGTAACGGCACTAAATTAACTACTGTTGCCGATACTAACGGAGCCTACAGCAGCTTTAGTAGTGGAAGCAATTTTAATTTTGCCGCTGTACCCCCTGCCATCAACGATCGCGATACGGTTGCATTTTTTGCTCAACTAGATACAGGTGGCGAAGGAATTTTTATCGGTTCCGATCCTGTCAAACATAAAGTTATTGCTACTGGTGATTCTTTATTTGGTTATGTGGTACAAAGTGTTGCTCTATCTACAGATGGAATCAACGATTTCGGTCAGTTAACTTTTATTGCCAAACTAGCTAACGGTACAGAAGTCATTGTCCGTGCCGATCCGCTTGGAACTGGCTGCAATTGTTTTGTTAAATAGGCTCTATCTGTTGCTGCGATCGCTGTCGCCGTGCCTCGTATAACAGCAACGCTGCTGCGATTCCCACATTCAACGACTCCACCCCCGCACAGAGGGGAATTTGCACCTGTAGATCTGTCATTGCCGCTAAATCTGCCGACAACCCCGCACCCTCATTCCCCAAAAGAATTAAACTCGGACGCTGCCAGTCTACTTCCCAATACGTCATCTTTGCAGTAGGTAAAGTCGCGATCGCTTGCATTCCCGCCGCCTGACACTGGAGTACAGTTTGCCGCAGATCTTGACTCACGACCATCGGCAATCGAAACCACTGCCCAGCGGAAGCTCGTAACACCTTGGGATTGTCTAAATCTACACTATCCCTACTCAACCACAGCCCCGATGCACCAGCCGCCGCCGCCGTGCGAATTATCGTTCCCAAATTCCCAGGATCTTGCAGCGTCTCTAAAGCTAAACTGATGCCTGTATGGGGTACTTCTCGCCCTTGCTGCCTAGCTGCCGTCGCTACAACTCCGTCAGGATTGATCGTAGTTGCGATCGCCTGCAAAATCTCTGAAGTGACAACTTCTAGCCGCGATCCCGACTGACTAATCTGCTGCCAAAGCTGTTGATGGTTTTCCTGCCATTGGGAAGTACAACAGACGCATTCTAAGGGATACTTCGCTGCATAAGCCTCCTCTAACAAATGCGTTCCTTCCAAGAGAAAAACACCCTGTTGCGATCGCTGTTTGGCAGAGTGCAGCTTTCGCATCTGCTTGACCAGGGGATTTTGCAAACTCGCGATCATATATAAAATCTACTATTGACGATTCGGAGCTATCGTGGTAGTAATTAACTGCCAACTAGATTCACAGGACATATAAGGCTAAACATATAAGGCTAATAGCTCGTTGCTAGTAACCAAAACTTCAAATTGATGCGGAACCCGGGACTTGAACCCGGAAGCCTTTCGGCACATGAACCTGAATCATGCGCGTCTGCCAATTCCGCCAGTTCCGCTTGTCTTCGCCCTCAGTGGGCGCAATTTCTCATCATTACTTAAATATTTGTGTTTGTCAAGGTTTTTTCAGCGATCGGGGACTAGTGGATAGAAAAGAGTCAAACCACTAACCACTAACCACTCACAAGTGACTAATGACCAAATCTAAAATTTTTTGACTAAAGCAAAAACTTTAGAGGGCAACAACTGTAGAAATACCGAGATTGATACAGATATTTGTAGCAGAGATAAGAAAATTCACAGTTTAAACTTTTACCATCTCAATGTAAAATCTAAACCAAATTTTTGCCAACTCGGGTACGGATTAACTAGATTCGGAGGACAGAGCCATTACTACTACCCATAACTCAATTAGACCGCAGCCTTCACCAGAAGTCGATCCAGCCGTACTGGAAATTTGGGGCGGACATCCTTTGGCAGGTCAGGTCAAAATCAGCGGAGCAAAGAATTCTGCCCTTGTTATCATTGCTGGTGCTTTGCTCTGTCCTCAAGACTGTCGTATCCGTAACGTACCATCACTCGTGGATGTGGCGCGCATGGGTCAGTTATTATCATCGCTGGGAGTAAAAATCTCTCAACACGGTGATGTATTAGATATTGATGCTAGCGATCTCAGCACGTCTCAAGCTCCATACGAAATTGTCAGTCAACTACGGGCAAGTTTCTTTACAATTGGTCCGTTACTAGCTCGCCAGGGATATGCTCAAGTCCCCTTACCTGGTGGATGTACGATTGGAGCTAGACCAGTCGATTTGCACGTCCGAGGCTTACAGGCAATGGGGGCAGATGTCCAAATCGAGCATGGTATGGTCAATGCTTACGTCGCTGGTAGTAGCCGGAGATTGAAAGGAGCCAAAATCTATTTAGACTATCCCAGCGTCGGTGCAACAGAAACCTTGATGATGGCGGCGACATTAGCTGAAGGAGAAACAGTCATTGAAAACGCTGCTCAAGAACCAGAAGTTGTCGATCTAGCTAATTTCTGTAACTCTATGGGAGCACGCATTCGGGGAGCTGGAACTACAGCAATTACGATCTCAGGCGTTCCTCGCTTGCACTCAACGGATTATGCAATTATTCCCGATCGCGTGGAAGCAGCAACTTTTTTGGTAGCGGGAGCCATCACCAACTCCGAGATCTCATTAGCGCCAGTCATTCCCGAACATCTCACCCCGGCGATCGTCAAATTACAAGAAATTGGAGTGCAGGTTGTTGCCGATGCACCTGACTGCCTTCGTATTGTCCCTGGTGAAGGATTACGGGGAACAGACATTAAAACTCTGCCTTACCCTGGTTTTCCCACAGATATGCAAGCGCAATTCATGGCTTTGCTGAGTTTGAGCGAGGGCGATAGCGTCATTACTGAAACTGTATTTGAAAACCGCCTGCGCCACGTCGCCGAACTCAATCGGATGGGGGCAGATATTCGCGTTGAGGGCAATATTGCTGTCGTGCGGGGAGTACCGCTACTATCTGGTGCGCCAGTCGTCGCTAGCGATCTACGCGCTTCAGCCGCTTTGGTACTAGCAGGACTAGCAGCAAAAGGTAAGACAACAATTCAAGGACTGCACCATCTCGATCGCGGTTACGAGAAACTAGAAGTCAAATTGCTCTCCTTGGGAGCGAGGTTACAAAGAGTAACAGGTGCGATCATTTCTCCCGATCGTCAACTAGGGGTTAATAATCCTACAGTGAACAGTTATCAGTGAATAGGGAGCAGGGAAGCAATTCAAAATTCACGCATTAATTCCGAATTCTCCCCACCACACCCTACACCCTTCTTTTTCAACTTGACACCAGATACAATCTGCGACTATAGTTGTAGATTGTGTCAACTCTAACATTCAGAAATACCCTTGGCTAACGTCATTGTTATAGGAGCCCAGTGGGGCGATGAAGGAAAAGGAAAGGTCACGGATTTACTCAGTCGCTCCGCTGACATTGTGGTTCGTTACCAAGGGGGAGTCAACGCCGGACACACGATTGTCGTCCAAGATCAGACTTTCAAGCTGCATCTGATTCCCTCTGGAATTCTGTATTCTAAGACAGAATGCATTATTGGCTGCGGTACGGTCATCGACCCAAAAGTTTTGATTGAGGAACTCGATCGGCTAGAAAGTTTAGATATTTCTACAGATAACTTGTTTATCTCTGAAACCGCTCATGTCACCATGCCTTATCATCGGCTGATCGATCGCGCGGCAGAAGAGAGACGGGGTAATTATAAAATTGGCACGACAGGGCGAGGAATTGGACCCACCTATGCCGATAAATCAGAACGGACGGGAATTCGAGTTCTCGATTTAATGGATTCGGTAGGACTGCGAGAACAGTTACAGTGGGCGATCGAATATAAAAATGTCATTCTCGAAAAACTTTACAATCTACCACCCTTAGATCCAGAAGCTGTCATTGACGAATATTTGGGTTATGCAGAACGTTTGCGTTCCCACGTAG
>NZ_JBOFLP010000208.1:0-14790 GCF_051657925.1 Chroococcidiopsis sp. | reverse complement strand
CCGGAGTGGCTCCGGTGTAACAAATTGCGGCTGTGGTGGCAACAAAAGTGAAAGGAACGGTAATCACTTCGTCACCCGCACCAATACCAGCGGCTAATAGTGCTAGGTGGAGGGCGCTGGTTCCTGTATTGACTGCAATCCCATGGTCAGCGCCGCAGTAGTGAGCGAACTCTTCTTCGAGAGCAACAACTTCGCTGCCTAGCACAAATTGCGTACTTTCTAAAGCTTTGAAAACGGCAGAATCAATTTCGTCTTTAATACTCAAATACTGCGCTTTGAGATCTACAAATGGAATCATGCTGTTACCTCCACTCCGCTTAGTTCAACTAATCGACCTTGCTGCTTGATGGACTGGGTAGCAGCCTCTAGAATTCTGACGACCCGCAGTCCTGCTTCCCCGTCAGTGATGGGGCGATCGCTTTGCTTAATACAATCTATAAAGTGCAGCCCTTCTGTCCGTATTGCCTCTGTCATATCCAAGTGCGGAGCCCACATATCCCCTGCACGGTAGCCAATCAGCATTTGATAGACGCTTTCGGCAGAGTTGCTATTAAGGGTAATTCCCTTGTCGTAAATTTTGACCTTCTCGCTCGGTTCTAAGTCATCGTAGACAATCATGCGTTGACTGCCACCAATTAACGTGCGACGAACTTTGACTGGAGCCAACCAGTTGACGTGGAGATGAGCCATCAAGTTGTTTTCAAAAAATAACGTTAAGTAGGCAATGTTTTCCGGTTCTCTGGGTACGTGGCTAACACCTGTAGCTGAGACAGCATAAGGTCGGTATGGCAGTAGATAATCCATCATCGAAAGGTCGTGAACTGCCAAATCCCACAACACGTTCACGTCGTGCTGAAACAGTCCCAGGTTAACGCGCACTGAATCGTAGTAATAGATATCACCGACAACTTTTGTGGCGATCAGATCGTGCATTTTGCGGACAGCACCCGTGTAAACAAAAGTATGGTCTACCATCAGCACTAGGTTGCGCCGTTGAGCTTCCTCAATTAACCTCATTGCCTGTTCGGAGGAGGTCGTCATCGGTTTCTCTACAAGTACGTGCTTGCCAGCTTGCAATGCTGCTAGAGCTAAATCGAAGTGAGTGGAAACTGGTGTGGCGATCGCAACGGCATCGATCTTTGGATCTTTTAATATGTCTCGATAATCGGTCGTAACTTGCAAGGTCGGATATCGTGTCTGCGCTTTTGCTAGCAAGTTTGGTTTAAAATCACTCACAGTTCTTACCTGCGCTCCTGGGATTTCAGAGAAATTTCTCACCAGGTTTGGACCCCAGTAACCATAACCAATTACACCTATAGCGATCGTATCTTTCATTATTGTTACCTAACTAATTTTTCAACTAATCAACAAGTGCTGTAATTCACGCATAGTCAAAATGACTTTTTTCTCGATCGCGATCGCATACAACTTTGAAGTAGAATTGAAGTCATAATTTTTACAAGATAGCTACTATATTTTTTCGCATTCAAAGTCATTCAAGCGATCGGCATCTATTGCAGTCAGTCGCGTTCTAGCTCGATCGGTTCTCTTTAAAATGGCATATCCATTACGTAGAAAAAGATTTTGAGCAACTATGGTATAGCCTGGTTGTGCTAGTAATCTGTGGAGTAAATTGTGGTTTTGTAAGGAGTTGATACCTTCAAGCAAGACAAACTTAGCTCCATAAATTTCATCAAATTCAGCAGAAATATCAAATTTAGGACGAGCGATTAATATCATATCAAAACAATCAATTTGATTTCTTTGTTTAATTTTTTTAACGGTATTTCTAGCAAATTTTATATTATTTGTATCTTCAGTATTGTGACGTAAACGAGCTAACAAGAGCTGACAACTATTTTTATTCAATTCTTTTGGAAAAACAGTAGATTTTGAAACTTCTCTCAAACCAGATGCGTTTCCTTGACAAGTTAAAACACTATGAAATTCAATCGAAGAGTCTCGCAAACAGCGTTTCTGTAAATTTTGCAACTTCGTCGTAGCTAGATCGATACAAAATACTTTGATTTTATTCGGATTGTCTTGAATTCCTGTGAAAAACATCTCAGTAGTTTTCGTTCCAGCAGATGCACCAATAACTAACAATGTTTCGATGTCTTCATCTCGGATTAGTTTGTTGACAACAGAAAAGAACTTATCTTTTTGAAATGCCGACAAATGGTAAGGTAGAAAATAGCCAAACGAATTTTCTAAAACGTTTAATACTCGGACTATTCTTAGTCTTAACTTAGATTTGGTTTTTGATATCAGCCGTCTAGCAAATCGGAAATCAATATAATATGGAGCAGGTAATAAACTATTATATTTTCTCCCTTTTATTTTAAGAACGAGATTCAATAAATTATTAAAAATATGTTTGTTTTTTAACGGTGATTCTGCTTTGACGATTCGTTTTTCTGAGTCAGAGGCGTTATTTAGTTGTTCTGCAAAAGTTACCTGCTTGCAAGCTTTTAGCATCTTACAAACATCAACAACCCAGTCGCTAAAGCTCCATTTTGGTAATTGGTGAACGCTAATTCGGTAGTTTGATAAATTATTGTTAGATATAGCAATTTGACTTTCTGAATTATTTAAAACCTCAATTGCCCAACGAACGCGATCTAGTTCGGGATGGTAAAGTGACGGAAACTGATTCACACGTTCTGTCGCCTCGTTTAGCTTTCCTTGACAAAGGAGGATAATAATTAGGTAAGCCCACTCTACTGGATCGGGTTCTGAAGCTTTATTTAAAATTAGTATGCATTCAATTGGTTGTAAAATCCATGAGAGTGCTTCCCAAGCATTTCCTTTATAGAGGCTACATATTGCTAGACGTAATTTTGGCTCAGGTAGCATTTGTATTAAAGAATTTAGACAGCATAAATATAGAGATTCTGCTTCATCATATTTACCATTCCAGAGTTTTTCATCTCCTTGATGTAGAAGTATTTTATCAAGTGTATTATTAATAATATGCGTGCTTTTAATTCCTGAAGTTTCTTCTACAAGGGTCAGCTTTCCAAAGGGGTTATTCTGAACAATTTTTTGACCGGGTTTAATAATTTTATTCAGATTAAACCATTGAAAGATTTGATCTCGTTGTTTGAGAGTGTGTTGAGAGTGGACTAGTTGATAACCTGCATTAGTAATCTTCTCTAGTTCTTCTGAATTTTGAAATAGGTAATCAATTTTATCTAAGACATCAGTTTCGTCAGCAAAAACACAATTTTGCATATCAACGAAACCAGCAGCTTCTAAAGCTGGAGTTTTTTCTGTAATTAGACAAGATTTACATGCGGGAATTTCAAAATGTTTGCGTACAACCTCTTTAACTATTGTGCCGCAAGCTGGTACAAACCAAGAGGCATTGATCGTGCGTGCGTACTGCTGACCGTAAAGCATTCGGAATGCTGTTTTCTCTTCATATCCAAAGTGCGGGCTGATCAAGGATGGATAAGCCTGAGATACAACCTTCAAAATTTGCTGTCGCCAAGGATAAAAAGAACTATTACTGCCTGTAAAAAGCACTGGTATAGTTTTAGAACATGCATAATCTCGATATAAATCGGGATCGATAAAATTAGACCACGTAAATATGCGATCGCCAAGTTCGGGCATATACTCAGCAGAACGTACAGATAGACTAAATAATGTTTGTATACCCCAATTTTCTATATCAGAAATAAAAGCGGCTCGAGCCTCACAAAAGCAATCTGCATGATAAAAACCTAACTTAGGTATTTCTGGATAAACAGAAGTATTTTTAATATTTAGACGAGTATATCCCCAAGCTGATATGCCAATTTCAAAAAGCGTGACTTCCGGTTGATACCGATCGCAAATTTCTTGGTAGTCACAATCTTCATTAATTACAGTGACATCAAAGAATTCTGCTAAACAATTAACTTGTTGTTGATAGTGCAAGCGGACAAATTTTGCTATGTGTTCGTATTTTCTTTGAAAATATACGAGTTTCGGTTTATTTTTTAACTCGGCAATAGGATTCATTAAAGTTTCTCTCTGAAATTTTGTTTTAGGCGATCGCGTCACCTTTATACAGCTAAAATATCAACCGTATAGCACCTATTTGCTGGAGACAAACTCAGCAATATTACTCCGGCTTACCTACCAATTCTATGTTTTGAGAGCGATCGCGCACGTCACCGATTATACGTGCAGGTACTCCGACTACAATTGCATAGTTAGGAACATCACGAGTTACTACTGCACCAGCTCCAACTATGGCTTTTTCTCCAATAGTTACGCCTGGTAGGATGGTAGCATTACTACCAATAGAAGCACGGGATTTTACTAAAGTCTTGATTACACTCCAATCAGCTTCAGTTTGCAAGCTTCCATTTTCATTCGTGGCTTGCGGATAAAGGTCATTAGTAAACATGACTCCATGACCAATAAACACTTCATCCTCGATCGCAACACCTTCACAGAGAAAACTGTGAGATGAAATTTTACACCGGCTCCCTACCACAGTATTTTTCTGAATCTCTACAAAAGTCCCAATTTTAGTATCATCACCAATCGTGCAACCATAGAGATTCACAAGTTGAGGATGAAAAATGCGAACATTTTTACCAAACTTTACATCATCTTTGACTGGCATTTCTTATCTACCTATCGATCTCAATTTAAAATTAATTCTTGTCCACACTTTGCCAAACTGCTTCTTCTAAATACATGCACTCATGAGATTGCCATTGACACTCTTCCCGTTCAGTTCCATGCATCGTGACTTCAAAAGGACAAATATTAGAGATATTTTCTAATATGGTATTGCTCCGAATTTCAGACAACCATGTAGTTAGAGTATACGAACCCATATATAACCTAAACTTTGGTATTTCACATCGCACAATAAAATTTCCTGGTTCTCGGCGAAAAGGAGCTTTAGCATCGTAAAACCAGAAAATACAAACAGATTGCTGCAACTCATTAACTACATTAAAAGAGAACCACAAAGTTTCATGAGGTTGAGTTATATGTATGGCAAACTCAAAAGTAATCGGTTTACCCCAGCAGTGAATTCCTTGTTCTTCAGAAGTATGTACCCGCGCCCAGGTTATATAGTTGTTTGTTTTATTTGTAGGAGCTTGGTAATAAGGAAGTTTTTCAGAATCATTTTTTTGCTCAGCTAGATATAAGCGTACTGCTTTATCGCTATGACCATCAAATTGAACATTCCCTTTGGAAAGCAATATGCAACGCTGAGTTAGTTGGGTAATAGCTTGCATACTATGGCTGACAAACAAAACTGTTCGTCCTTCTTTGGTTGACACATCACCCATTTTCCCTAAACATTTCTTTTGAAATGCTGAATCGCCTACTGCTAAGACTTCATCCACAATCAAAATTTCTGGTTCCAAGTGAGCAGCAACAGAGAAAGCAAGGCGAACGTACATTCCAGAAGAATAACGCTTGACTGGAGTATCTAAAAACTTTTCAATTTCAGCAAAAGCAACAATTTCATCAAACTTTTTTTTAATCTCAGCTCTACTCATGCCTAAAATAGAACCGTTGAGATAAATATTTTCTCGTCCAGTTAGTTCTGGGTGAAATCCCGTTCCTACTTCTAGCAAGCTTGCTACTCGCCCTTTGGCAATTATATTTCCTCTAGTAGGTTCAGTAATGCGACTCAAAAGTTTTAATAGTGTTGATTTTCCTGCACCATTGCGTCCAATAACACCAATAGCTTCACCTTGTTTAATCTCAAAAGAAACGTCTTTTAATGCCCAAAATTCTTCACGAGTTGGAGCGGGATTTTTGCGATCGCGCTGCTTTAGAAAGTGATGTTTAAAAGATTTGACTCCGCTAGCCAGCGTATCTCGCAGTGTGGTATAACGTTCTTGCTTTTGATGACCGAGAATGTATTTCTTGCTTAAATTTTCGACGCGAATTACTGAATCTGACATACTTTAAAGTTCTAACTTAAATTACGTCTGCAAACGATCGCTCTACCTTGCGAAAATACCAAATGCTACTGGCAAATAGTAAAGCTACTAATACTACAGATAACATGAATCCTTGCCAATAGAGTTGAGTTTCTCCACCAAGAATTGCCCAACGAAATCCATCAATAACACCCACCATTGGGTTAAGTGAATAAACTAAGCGCCATTGTTCGGGTACGATACTGCTACTAAATCCAACCGGAGAAATATACAAACCGAACTGAACGATGAACGGCACGATAAAGCGAAAATCGCGGTATTTAACATTCAATGCTGATAGCCATAATCCTCCACCGATAGCAGCGACAAAAGCGATCGCCATAAATAATGGCAATGTTAAAATTCGCCAGGAAGGAATAAAGTTATACCATGCCATCAGACCTAACAAAATCATGCCTGAAACTAGGAAATCTACAAAACTGACAACAACTGCACTAGCAGGCACAATTAAACGGGGAAAGTAAACCTTGGAAATCAAATTAGCATTAGAAATAAGACTATTACTACATTCTGCAAGAGCGCTAGCAAAAAATTGCCAAGGTAACATAGCTGCAAACACCATAATTGGATATGGTGCGCCCTCAGCAGGTAGTTTTGCTAGTTTGCCGAATACTACTGTAAAGACAATCATGGTTAAAAATGGGCGCACTAATGCCCATGCAATACCGATCGCAGTCTGCTTGTAACGCACTAAAATGTCTCGCCAAGCCAGAAAGTAAAACAATTCGCGGTAGCGCCATAAATCTTTCCAATACTGGCGTTCTGTTCTACCAGCTGCAATAATTAATTCAGATTGACCGTGGTTTGTCACAAGTAGTCAGAGTAATTACTTAGTAAATGTTTAATGTAAGCTTGTATGAAAGGCAGGCTAGAAGCCTACCCTATAAACGATTGATGTTCTTTTCGATCGCAACTTCTGAGGTTGTTCTCTAAAAAGCTAGGGGCGGGCATTAGCTTTTGGAGAATTAGCTTTTGTCAAAGCTTCCACTAATTGCAACAGTGCTGCTTTTACCGCTTGTAATTGTGGCGCAGCAACTTGTAAAAAGTTTCCACTACCACTATTAACTAAAGCATTGTAGGCTTCTATAGCCCCTACTAATTTACCTGGAGAAATGACATTCCCAGCAGTCAGCCCTTGTAAATTTTTGACAAACCCTGCCGCTAATTTTGAATCTGCGCCCGCCGCAACTAAAGTGGTTTGAAATTGAGTGGCAGCTGAGGTAGGATTTCCAGTTTCAGTCAGTATGCTTGCTAGTGCTTGCTGCGTCTCTGGGGGAATACCAGCGATCGCTCCTTTTGCCAGTAAACCGTTAAGCGCAGCAGCAGCCCGATCGATCGCGATTTGAGCAGCAGGAATCAAACCACCATTCCTCCCAGGAACAAAAGCACCACTAACAATATCACCAGTAGTGATAATAAAGCCCGTGACATCTGACTGGTTGTTCTTCTGAGCCAGAGCGGGTAACGAACTAACTAGCAGAAGTGACCCTAAAGCTAAACTAATACAGAGCTGGCGTTGAACGTTCATCATTTTGATTCCCTTAGTCACGACTTAAAAACGACCGACATAACCAACACCAAGAACAAATCGGACACCGTCACCAGCATTGCCAGTGACATCGGCAAGAGATGGAGTAATGACTAGAGGTAGACTTCGGAAAGGGACGACAGATACACCTAAGTTCAGATCTTGACCCGTCCAGTCTGCGATGAGGGAAAGTTGTTCAGTTGCTTGCAAGCCCATGCTGCCAAAAACACTAACCGTATCATTACCATCTTCTACGTCCTCTTCGGAACGGAAGCGACCACCACCTAGACCTACTGAGGTCGTAATCTTATTAAAAGGCTTTGCTGCATCCTCTGTGAGACTGAAAACTTTACTGACTACGCCGTAAAGACTGCTACCACCGTCAGTCTCGCCCCAAATAATTGCATTTTCCACCCCAACCGCAATTCCAAAGTTTGCTGGTAGGAGGCGATGCAGTTTGAAACTGATAGTTCCATCCCCGAAAGTATTTCCATACAGATCGACAGTTGTAGCCGCAATTTCCAGACCGACAGCTCTACTTGCATCGCCTAAACCAAATCCAAATGAAGCCGCTCCATCTGATTTGCTAGTATCGCGCGCTCTACCTTGAAAGCTTGTACCGAAGAAGGCACTACCCCAACCCGCACCAAATGCCGTGGGCGAACCAACACTCGATCCGCCACCTGGTACTGACGGTCTGATCAAAGCTGTTAACGGTGTCGCTTCGATGCGATACTGCTGACGCAGTTTTGCGACTTGCTCGGGTGTCAGTGGCTGTGGTTCTGGTACAGATGCTGCTGGAGTGGTTGCTGGCTGCAAACCAACGACATATTCAGCCATTGGATCGTCAGCTCTCAGTTGCGGCATTTCACCCTGGTTCGCTAAAGCTTGGTAGATAAATGCTGCGACATCTGCACGGGTTGCCGTTTGATTTGGATGTAGTACATCCTTATTGGGATAGTTTACGACCAAGCGATTTGCTGTTGCCGCTGCCACTGGACTACGCGCAAAGTCGGGAATTTCTGCTGCATCTTGATACGAGGTATCGAGCAGGGTGGAAGATTCCGTTTTTACAGACAAGTTCAGTCCGTTGGCTAGAGCTACCAACACTTGGACGCGGGGAATGTTTTGCTCTGGTAAAAAAGTGTTGTTGGGATATCCAGCCAGAAATCCTGTTTGGTAAGCTGTCTGGATTGCATCCTTTGCCCAGTAATATTCCGGTACATCTGCGAAAGCGATCGCGTTGCGGTTGGATTGTTGCCCAAACGCTTTACTGACAATTGCAGCAAACTGAGCGCGAGTCACTGGCTCGTCTGGGCGAAAACTACCATCGGGAAAACCTTGAACGATCCCTCGCGATACTAATCCTGCAATAAAACTCTGCGCCCAGCTACCCTGAATATCATTTAAAGTCGATGCTTGCGCTAAATCGGAGGCTTTAAACTTTCGATTTTGCAACACCCGTTCTAATGCAGTTGCACTATTTTGCTTCAGCGCCATAGCGCGATCGCCTAGCTGTTTTTGGGCGATTGGCAAACTAGGATTGGCATTGGCTTTGTAGCTCAACTCGCAACAAGCAAGAGTCGCCAAAAGGATGATAGTTGTAGCAGCTTTAATAATACACATTCCACGTAGCTCAGTGACTTAGAGAAAGTTACCAACTTCAAGACAGACGTATCCGCAGGAATTACCTTGAGTTAGTAACTCCTCACACACCTTTGAGGCAAAATTTACTGATGAAATAAGCCTAATTTTTCAGATAAATTGTCTATCTAGAAGAAGTTAAAAGTTAGCCTGAACTAACTCAACTTCAAACGAAGTTTAGCCGCCTTTTTCCGTATCCCCATGCGTGGTTTCACGGAATTAACTTTTGGTTTACGGAGCGATCGCAATTACTATCAGTAGATCCACAGGATGAACTTTATATATACGTAGGGGCGTACAACACTTAGTTGCACGCCCCTGCATATGTCACTCCATACGGATCGAATTTCTCAAAGCAAGGTAAAAGAACGCTCTTTTGCCTTCTGTCTCTTACTTTCTTCAGCGATCGTCAGGTGTTGTACTACTCCAACAACGTCGCAGCGATTCAAATTCAGTAATCATTTCAAATGCAGCTTTGACGTAATCTTGTCCCGTCCATTTTGCCGCTCGTGCTAACCCTCGTTGTACCAACGTTTGCCGTAAAATAGGGTCATCGTAGAGTGACTTAATCGCCAAAGCAACTTGCCGTTCATCTCGCTGATCGACTAGTAAAGCGGCATCTCCCAACTGCTCTAAAGCACCTGACACGTTGGCAGCAACAACCGGACAACCTAAAGCAAATGCTTCCAAAGGAGGTATGTTATCAGGTCCGCAAAAAGACATAAAAGCTAGAGCAAATGCATGGCGATACAGGGGAACTATATCAGCTTGCGGTACAAATCCCAGAAAGTGAACTTGGCTAGATAAGTCGAGATCGGCAACAACTTGCTGAATATATTGCTTGTTGCCCTTTTCCGAGCCAACAAATACTACGGGTAAAATTAAATTAAATTGCGATCGCAGCCATTTAACCGCCATTAATAAAGCGACATGATTTTTGTGCGCCCAAAACTGTGCGGGATAAAATAGGTAATTTTCCGGTATATTGTACTTCTCTAGTATGTAGCGATCGCTGTTATGTGGAGCATTCAACGCCCATTCAGGCGTGGGAAAAGGCAAGATCTTAATTCGGTCAGATGGTACTTGATAAAATCGTTCTACTTCGGCTCTACCTGCCTCTGTACCAGTCACGATAATGGAAGCACACCTCAGTACTTTTGCGTAAAACTGTTCTCGCTCGTCCCATTGTCCTTGGGTGCTGAGTTCTGGAAAGCATGGCTGTACCCGATGCTGTAGATCCCAAAGTGTAGTAATGTAAGGAATTTCGACTGTGCGAGTACTTGGTTCTAAATACCACACTAGATCGATTTCCTTGCCCAATATCGCGACTAAAATTATGTCTTTGAATACGCTGTTAAGTTTGAGTAAGTTTTTTGATTGTCGTAGTCTTTTCAATAGTTCTTTGGCAATTTTTAATGGCTGAGATAATAATAATTTTCTGACACTGTGATGCAGCGATCTATACTCAATATGTTGCCCTAATTGAGGTGCTTGAGATAATCTTTTGTCCCAGCTATATACGATAAAAGTATGACCGCTTGTCTCACCAAATTCAGCGATCGCTCGAAATACTTCGTTTTCAAACGTAAAGCCTCCCCCAATTTGGGGAGTAAAATTTGATAAAAAAATTCCAACCCTCATTGAATCTCCTATAACGCAAGAAATGCTGTAAGTGAAAATCAAATATAGGGTGGGTAATGCCCACCCTACTATTTAACTAATTTGGTAAAAATTATGGCGATCGCAAAATTTCTTTGACTACCTCGACGACTCGTTCCATCTGTTCGTCAGTTAAAGCTATACCACTGGGAATGTAGAAGCCGCGACGAGCGATATTTTCTGCTATTGGATAAGACTCGTTAGCAAACAATCCCATTTTGTGGAAAACAGGTTGTTCGTGCATAGACCAAAAGAAGGGACGGCTACCAACTTGATGATGATGCAAGCGCCTCATTGCCTCTTTAGCATCAAATGGAACTTCATCTTTTAGTACTAATGCAAAGACCCAGTAAATATTATCAGCGTAGTCAGTCTGAGGGATTGGCAATTGCAAGCCAGCTACATCTAACAATAGCTCGGTGTAACGTTGTCCCATCCGACGTTTACGAGCAATGAATTCGTTTAATCTTTCTAGCTGCGCTACACCTAAAGCAGCTTGGATGTTACTCATCCGCAGGTTCCAGCCGAGTTCTTCATGAATGAAACGCTGCTGGGGTTGAAAACATAAATTTCGCAGAGAACAACAACGTTCAGCTAGGCGATCGTCATCGGTGAGAATCATCCCACCTTCACCTGTAGTAATGTGTTTGTTCGGATAAAAACTAACGGTACTAATATTACCAAAACTGCCGCAGGGACGATTTTTATAAGTTTGTCCGTGCATCTCGGCTGCATCTTCTATTATTTGCAACCCATGCTTTGCTGCTAAAGCAAGTATTGGTTCCATGTCTACAGGTAATCCATAAATGTGAACTACCATGATTGCTTTGGTTTTAGGTGTGATTTTAGCCTCAATCTGGCTCACATCCATATTCCAGGTATGAGGATCGCAATCTATAACAACGGGTATAGCACCAGCACGAACAATTGCTGCCGCGCAGGAAATAATCGTGAAAGTGGGTAGAATAACTTCATCACCTGCACCAATACCTAGTGCTAATACAGCAGCGTCCAAAGCTACGGAGCCATTACTGACAGCAATGCCATATTTACGCCCTACTCTTGCCGCAAACTGTTCTTCAAATTGTTTGATAAATGGTCCTTCAGAGGAAATCCAACCAGTATCAATACATTGATTTAAATACCGTTTTTCATTACCATCTAACAGCGGTTCGTTGACAGGAATATAATCAAGCATATGTTTGTCATTGGTCATTTGTTAGTAGTTATTGACAAGGAGTAGGCGATCGTCAGCTAGCTGAGCTTGTTCTGCTTCAATACCAACAAATCGAGTTTTATCTAAATCGCCTACGTAGGGTCCTTGCTTGACTTCAAACATTTCAATTTCTTCTAATACTTCAAAGCCATGTCCTCCAGCGATTAAAAGAATCACGTCGCCAGCTTCGAGAATATAGCTTTCTAAATATTGCTGAGACTCATTATAAAAATCTACTCGTAGTCTACCTTTTTTGATCAAAAGTACTTCTTGGGTATACTGCACTTCGCGTTTGACTGGATTGTGGACGTGAGGCGGAATAATTTTTCCAACAGGATGACGCATATAAGCTAATTGTTGTGAAAAATCGCCCGGAGTAAAAAAATGAATTCCAGGCGCTTGAAATTTATAAGAAACAATCATTGCTATTAATATATTTTCGTACTTAATTTCTCGGATCATACTGCTGTTCTAAATAAAATATGTGGTTGATATAGTTGCGATCGCGATTAGTTATAGCAATGTTATTTGTGTTGTACGCAACTCACGCTGCTAGTACGTGAAGATAACCAACGGTTAATCGTCAACCGTCTAGCACGATCGCGAGATATGCCTGAATTCGGCACAAATTGCTATCTATATTTGGAAAATCTCCATGCCAAAGCGATCGCTCGCATGAAGAGATAGTTTTTTTCAGTAGATACCCTTAATTCAATTGATGTAAGGTATTTTTTGTACTAAGTAATAATAGCTACTCTGCCGCAGCTCTGAACTGCATACAATCTAATCAAATAATTTCATACAAGTAAAATTACAGAAATATGTTTCTTTTAGGTGCTGTCACTTACCGTATATTCAGTTCGATCTTGTCACCGAAGCATAGAGTATTTTCTGTTTCCTCGCATCGGAATGAATATTTAACTTATGTGTAAATCTTATCACGCTCAACTAGCAAATGTCATCCTCGCTGACATAATTGATACTATACTAGATTTTAAGTAACTAGCTATAACTATACTGAACGAGCCCGAAAACTCAACGATATACATCTATCGCCAACTACCAATTACCAACTACCATTTAACAAATTAAGATTTTGCTGTACTGTTTGTTGAACTTTGAGCGTAACAGTATCCACAGTGTTAGCACGATCGCGTTGATATTCTGTAAAGAAGTCTTTAAGATTTATCGGCTCTCCAATTTTAATTCTGGCGTGGCGATATCCTTTAGCTGGGGGTTTATCAATATCAAATACTTCTCGTTCTAGACGGGTGAGAGTGTCTAAAAATCTTTCTGGTGTTGGGTTTTCAGCCACGTAACCATCGTAAATCGCATCAAAGTTTAGCAAGCGCTTAATTGACTTTTCAATTAAGCTGTATTTATTAGCGCGATCGCCTGTTGCAGTTTCGGTTTCTGCTGTTACTTCTGACTCTAGTGTATCTACTTGAGTTTTTAGTACGTATTCAACTCTATAAGTTCGTTCTCGCACTGGTTCTTTAGGATTAGAAGAAATGCCTAGTTGTTGTTCGCAGGATTCTAAAATATGCATCCGTAGCAGAGAAATACGATCGTTCCAGGTTAGTTCGTTTTTAGTAGGTGAATAAGTGTCATATTCTCGTTCCATGCGGACTAAGACATGTTGTGAGATCGCTTGCAGGCGATCGTAATCTTTTAGACTAGATTCTATACTTAATGCTTGTTCTAAACGGTTGAGAGTTTGACGAATAACTCTCTGCATATCTTGTGTATAGCGGTATTTAATACTAACTGGTAAAACATATAGATCGGGTATTTCTCCTTGCTTAGCCAGCTTACTCATAGCCTGAAAAGCAATTTGGATAGCACCAGCGCGGAAAGGCATGACCGTATCGTTTTGAAAAGAGCATCCTCCTTCTGGAAATATGACTAACCGACAATTTGGTTGAGTTAATATTTCTATTGTTTGTGCAATACTGGGACGATCGACTAAACCACGCCGGATAGAATAGACTCCCAATCTTTGAAAGATTCCAGCCATAAATCCTTGAAATAATTCATATGCTGATAAGTAGTAAAACTTTTGGTTTAACTTACCAGAAAGGACAAAAATTGCAATTGGATCTTGAAATGTGGGATGATTTGGTAATAAAAGTAATCTTCGCTCGTTTAAAGCCTGAATTTTTTCGATGGATTCGCGATCGATACGTAATTCAAATTGAAAAAAGTAGGGGATAACAAATGGAGCAATAACTTGAGCAAAGTTAATTAATAAAGGATTGGGTAAAGGAGGATAAAAGTAATTTTTCATTCTTTTTATTTCTGCCATATATTTACTTGCTTATATATATTTAAAATCAAAAAGGTGGGCATTGCCCACCCTACAAAAGCTCAATTATCGGTTATCAATTATCCGATCGCGAAGTTAACTAGTTTTCCAGGTACGACGATGACCTTTTTAATTTCCTTGCCTTCGATATATCGCTGCGCTGGTTCTGATTCTCTTGCTAGCTTTTCTTGCAGTTGCCGATCGGCTTGAGCGGGAACTTGAATTGTGCCTCTAGTTTTACCGTTAATCTGAATCACTAACGTCATTTCATCTGCTACTAAAGCATCTGGATCGGCTTTCAGCCACAATTGTTTGTGAACCGATTCCTGGGGTGCGATCGCGTGCCATAATTCATCAGCAATGTGAGGAGCAAATGGAGCTAATAAGAGAATTAATGTCTTAATTCCTTCTGCATACACTGGAGAATCTTTGCATTTTGCATCAGCCAGGGCATTGCTGAGTTTCATTAATT
>NZ_JBOFLP010000207.1:0-24255 GCF_051657925.1 Chroococcidiopsis sp. | reverse complement strand
CAACAACCAACAATTAGCAACTGATGACTCTTCCCATGTCCTCAGCTTTAAGCTAATCTAAAGTTTTCCGTCAGCTATTATGGCTATGTTTTCATCGGCATTTGAAGAAAATAACGAATATTCCAATTCGAGTTCCGTCACGCTCAAAGACGAAGCAGGGCGAAGCTTAGAATGTTACGTAGAGCGATCGCTGTTGGTCGAAGACAAAGAATATCTCTTACTCCTACCCGCAGATGCAGCAGTAGAAATTTTTGCTTGGCAAAGTCATGATAGCGACGAGGAAGAAGCAGTTCCCGTAGAAGATGACGAAACCATCAATAGTATTTTTCCTACTGCTGAAGCCGTTCTCGCCGAGCAAAATCTAGTCCTCAAGCGGACAGCCTATGCTTTAACCGTAGCAGGGGAATTACCCCCAGTGGAAGAATCAGAATTGTTTACGCTGGAAATTGAAGATGATACCAGCGATATAGAACCAGAGCAACTGCAACTGCTAGCTAGTTTCTACCACGAAGACCAAGAGTACTCAGTTTATACGCCCCTCGACCCCTTGTTATTCTTTGCGCGATTGAATAGCTCCGGCAATCCAGAGCTACTGTCTCCAGAAGAGTTTCAAAAGTTACAACCGCTACTAGCAGAGCAGTTGATTGACGAAATGGAAGAATAGCGTAAACTACTGCCTTTAGATAGTAGTTGTCGATACCTATGGGCATATAGTAGTGCAAAAACTATTTAAGTGGCGCATAATTTGGGCTTTAATTCCCTTGACTCTGGGGGTAGGCGCTTGGTCGAGCTGGAATTGGTGGCAGCGCTCCAGCGCCCCGTCTCAACCTTTAGAGACAGCAAATGCTACGCAAGTGCAGTTTCGCGTTCATCCAGGCACGGCTAGCCAGCAAATCGGCAAGCAGCTAGAGGCAGAAGGACTAATTCGCTCTAGTCAAGCATGGAATTTATGGGCAAGGTGGCTGCACTGGCGAAATTCCAATGGGGGATTTCAAGCAGGGACATATCAAATCTCTCCCAGTCAGTCTTTAGAAGAAGTGGCAAATAAGATCTGGCACGGTCAGGTCGTGCAGCAGAGCTTCACGATTCCTGAAGGCTGGTCTTTGCGGCAAATGGCGGCTTACTTTGAACAACAGGGATATTTCCCTGCTAGCGAGTTTCTCAATGCCGCCAGTCAAATTAAGCGCGATCGCTTTTCCTGGTTACCTGCGGATATTCCCCATCTCGAAGGTTACTTATACCCCGACACATACAAGATTGGTAGTGGTTCTGTTACGCCAACTCAGGTGGTGAACCAAATGCTGCAACGCTTCGAGCAAGTTGCCCTACCTTTATACGAACAAGGCAAAGATCGGACTGATTTCGACCTGAAGCAATGGGTGACATTAGCTAGTATTGTCGAAAAAGAAGCTGTTATCCCTCAAGAACGATCGCGAATTGCAGGCGTATTTGTCAAGCGATTGCAAAAAGGTTATACACTAGGCTCCGATCCTACGGTAGAGTATGCCCTCAACCTGCGCCAAACAGCAGACCAGCCCCTTACTTACGCCCAAGTTAATACCCCTTCGCCATACAATACCTATCGCAATCCAGGACTACCACCTACACCCATCGCTAGCCCTGGCATAGCCAGTCTCAAAGCTGCACTCGATCCCGAATCAACGTCCTATCTCTACTTTGTTGCCCGTTACGACGGCTCTCATGTTTTCAGCCGCACCCTAGCGGAACATAACGCCGCTCAAGCCGCCATCCGCAGGCAGCGGCAAAAAGGCTAGACAGTTATCAGTGAAGAATGGGGTGTGGGGTGTAGGGTGTAGGGTGTAGGGTGTGGGGTGTAGTGAGTAGCTAGTGGCTAGAATTGCTCCCGATCTCTCCTCTGCACCTGAAGCTCCTCTGCTCCCTTGTCCCCCTTGTCCCCTCACCCCTCACCCCTCACTCCTCACCCCCTACATAAAGGTCACATCCCCGTGTAAAATTCTGTAATGGGAGCGAGGTTGAATCATCATTCAATGAGCTAAATCCCAAGAGTGAAAAAGTGTTTGAAATGAGTGGGGATCTTACCTGACGAAAAACGCATTATAAGCAATTGTTCGCATTTGTTGCCCGCACAAACAAATGTACTCTTGGTAATGAAAGCTAATATTCGCTTGATTGTCACTTGTCTTCACTAGCATTTTTATTGGTTAGATACAGACTTAAAAATTGAGGTTGATCGATGAAGTATCGCGCGCTAATTGTTGCCTTCCTAGCTTTGTGTCTAGGATTTCTTACTGCCTGTAGCGAACCCTCACAAGTAGCAAGCAGAGAACTACTCACATACGAGCAAATTAGAGGCACTGGTCTAGCTAATAAGTGTCCTCAACTGTCAGAAACATCTCGCGGATCGATCGCGATCGATCCGAATCAATCGTACAGAATGGTAGAGCTGTGCTTAGAGCCAACATCATTCTTTATCAAAGAAGAACCAGTTAATAAGCGTCAAGAAGCAGAATATATTGCTGGAAAACTGTTGACTCGCTACACTTCGACCATCGACCAGGTACAGGGCGATCTTAAAGTCAATCCTGACAAAAGCTTGACTTTCGTTGAAAAAGATGGTCTTGATTTCCAAGCGATTACCGTACAATTACCAGGTGGTGAAAGAGTACCTTTCTTGTTCACAATCAAAGACTTGGTTGCACAAACTCAGCCTGGATTGACCAGTATTAACACTTCCACTGACTTTGAAGGTAAGTTTAACGTCCCCTCTTATCGTACTGCTAACTTCCTCGACCCTAAAGGACGAGGCGTAACCACAGGGTACGACAATGCGGTAGCTCTACCTGCATCAGCAGACAAGCAAGGGTATGCCAATGTCAAGAGTGCGGGTATTGAAAACGGCTCAATTTCTCTCCAAGTTGCTAAAGTTGATAACGCCACAGGAGAGGTAGCTGGTACTTTCGAGAGCATCCAACCTTCTGATACGGACATGGGTGCGAAGGAAGCTTTAGATGTAAAGGTTCGCGGTCTATTCTACGCTCGGATCGAACCACAAGCGTAAATTGTTAGACAATTGAATCGGATGCAAGACCTGTAGGGGCGTACAGCTATTGTGCGCCCCTACAAGCGTATTGTATCGAGCGAGAAGCGTTATGAAAAGCACAAGCAGGTACGTTATCAGTTACTGAACTTATCGGTAACTTACAAGTGTCGATAAAAACTGCATGTTAAAAACTGGTTAAAAACTGTATAGGGGCATTCAGCCCCTTTTTTTGCATATATTGCTAGCTACTTTATGTAGTTTTTTTTAGGAGGTTATCAGTAGAGCAAAAGTTACGTTAAACAAAGATCAGTGGAATTTCGGTAGCTGCGATTATGCAAAAGTTAATACCCTGGATTGTTGTCAACCCCTTATTCGTAATCTATCTAGCGACCTAAAATTAAGCTTTTTTTCGACCGCACAAACAATTTTTCCCTGAATCTCCATTTATGAGTCATTTCAGTTTTTTCTAGCCTTTTCTACAACTTTGCTCCCTTGAGTATTTGTGGCAAAATGCGATGCCGAGCCATAAAACTTGCAGCAGTAGCTTCCGTAATATCGCTTAACAATAAATCAATTATGGTTCTTACTTATACTTTAACGAGTCCCGAACTTAAACGCGAGAGCGCTCAACTGCTACGAGAGTATCAACAGTCTCGCTCCGCAGCGATCCGCAATCAACTGGTGACACTGAATCTAGGATTGGTGAGAAAAGAAGCCCACTTTTGGAGCAATCAATGCACGGAAAGTTATGAAGACTTACTGCAAGTCGGTTGTATGGGATTAATTAGGGCAATTGAAAGATTTGACTTATCTAAAGGTCATGCCTTCAGTTCGTTTGCCATTCCCTACATTCGGGGTGAAATTCAACATTATCTGCGCGATAAAGGGGTATTAGTGCGGATGCCGAGACGCTGGCTTGCACTCCAGCAACAGGCAATGACATTTTCTCAAGAGTGGCGCACGCAACACAATCGCCAGCCCATGGATGCTGAAATCGCCGCCGAGCTGAAAATTTCTATTACGGAATGGCAAGAGATTAAACTAGCATGGACAAATCGCTCCCCTTTAAGCTTGGATACTCCGGTGCAGGATGAAGAAGGAGCAATGTCTCTTGGTGAAATGGTTCCCGATCAACAATATCGTAGCTTTCAACTAGCTCAGGAAGACCAACTGCGCCTACAACAAGCTTTAGTAGAGTTAGAGCAGCGCACTCACGAAGTCTTAAAATTTGTTTTTTTCTATGACTTAACTCAAAAAGAAGTGGCAGAACGGTTAGGTATCAGTGTTGTCACTGTTTCTCGTTGTGTTAAAAAAGGACTTGCTACCTTGAAAAGATCGATGGCAGGCAATGATGAATAATTAGTATTGGTAATACGCTGGTACGTACTGACAGCAAATTGTCTCGCGATCGCCGAGAATAATTCTGAAAAATTTTTAGTTAAATTAAAAACCTGGCTCGAATTTGCTGCCATTGAGATTGAGGCAAATAAACAATAAGGACGTGTTTGGTGTCATTCAACGCACTATCTAAATCATAAATAAAGGGTAAGGAAGGGGTATGCATCGACTTTCAACGACCGCTGTAGCAGGAATGCTAGCTTTGACAATAGCCGGGTGTGGTTCGGGAGGTGAGGAAACCAGTAGTACCAACGTCCAACCAACAGCTGCTACTCAAGCCTCTGATTCTAGCTCAGAGCCGTCTCAGACACAGAGCCAGCCTATTATCGTGGCACAAAAACCAGATAACGCCCAAAAACTAGAGAAAAAACCAGACCAATCGCCGCAGCCAGACCCAAAAGCTAGCCAAAAAACGCCGCCAATAGCTACACCAACAGCTGGATTGATTCAGCCAACTAATTCAGACCGGCGCACTCAACAAGTCCAAAAAGGTCGTCCAGACCCGTTTGCCGAACTGTACGATTCGCAGCCAAAAGTAGCAGCAGCGCCAAAACCCCCGAAACCGCCATCAATTCCTGCTACACCAGTCCTAAAGCCAGCTCCATTACCTCCCCCGATGCCAGTCGCACCGCCACAACCAGATTTAGCTAGGGGTACGACTGTTTTAGGTGTCATTGAAGTCGGCAATCAGTTTCAAGCAATCGTTCAAGTGCCAAATGAGGCAACCAGCCGTTATGTCAGTGAAGGGCAACGGCTAGCTGACGGACAAGTGACCGTGAAAAGAATTGAAATGTACCCAGGCTCCGAGCCAGTGGTAGTTTTAGAACAATTCGGTCAAGAGGTGTCGAGAGTAGTCGGACAAGAACCAGCTCAAGCAAATACTGGCACAACTCCAGGCTCACCCGGGAAAACCTCGTCTTCTATTTCCGTACCATCACTACCATCTAGCGGTGTTATTCCTAGTGCAGGCGGACAGAATGCATTACCTCCATCTCCGCCAACGATGGATAACTCTACACCAAATCAGCCGTTACCAGAAACTCCATCTCCAGAAGAACTGAAAAATCGGTTGAGAACCTCTCCGTTACCAACTGACGATCCAAACGCGCAATCGTCGAGCGAGTCAGTGCCAGCAGTGCAGACAAAAACCTTTTTGCCAACCGTTCAACCTTCGACAGCATTTCCAGAAGAAGCACAGCCTACAGAGCTAAAGAGGGGGGAAAATAGCGAAAAAGTATCCCCACAGCCGGATAATCCCTCAAATACCCCAGCAGCAAAACCGGCTAATGATTCGCTGCCAGGAGTGGAAGGTGACAATATTAGTCAATTGCAATCTTCTACCAAACTGCCATCAGCCCAACAATCCAAGCAGCGCTTGGTAGCTATATTGACTCGATCGCCAACTAATCGCACCACAACAGCGGTACAATCAAACAGCAAGGCGAGAATGTATCGCCAAGAATTGATTAACCGATTGCTGAAAAGCAAATAGCGGCTTGTCTCTCATAGCTCAATGTCAAGATGCAAACACAGCAGGATAGTAAGTTAAGATATGAAATCTGTTTTCCTGGCTTGCCTTTAGCAGTTTACAGGGAAGTTGCTGCCCATTTACGTCAAGTGGAAGGGGTAGAAACAGGTTTGTATCCGGCAACGAACCAGCAGTTTGACTACGATCGAAGTCAAGTGGGCGGATTGTGGATTCAGTACGCTCCTACGGCTAGCTCGGCAAGTCGAGAATTAGTAGACCGGATTTTGGCTTACTATCAACAGCTTTTCCAGCAGGGAGCAGAGAGCAGGGAGCAGGGAGCAGTAAAGAATGGTTAGTGGTTAGCAATCGGTGAAATACTTCCGATTGGCGACTTCCCGCTTCTGACTTCTATCTTCATCCCTTATCCCTTACCCCTTACCCCTTACCCCTTAATTATGGGAGAAATTCAGGCACTACGCGGGACGCGAGACATTCTGCCCGATGAGGTTGTCTTTTGGCAACGGGTAGAGGCAACGGCACGGCATATTTTAAGCAAAGCCGCCTACCGAGAGATTCGTACGCCGATTTTCGAGCAGACGACGTTGTTTGAACGGGGAATTGGTGAAGCTACGGATGTGGTGGGCAAAGAAATGTATACTTTTGTGGATCGGGGCGATCGCTCAATTACCCTGCGTCCAGAAGGTACGGCTGGAGTTGTCCGCGCTCTAATCGAACATGGGCTATACGCTCAAGGCGGCGTGCAGCGTTTGTGGTATACGGGTCCGATGTTTCGCTACGAGCGCCCTCAAGCTGGTAGACAGCGGCAATTTCACCAATTAGGCGTAGAGGTTATCGGTAGTGCCGATCCGAGGGCAGATGCAGAAGTTATTGCGATCGCTACAGAGATTTTACAAAATCTAGGCCTGAAAAACCTGCATCTCGATCTTAATTCAGTAGGGAATAAAGCAGATCGGCACAATTATCGTCAAGCACTGGTAGACTATTTCACGCCCTACAAAGGCGAATTAGACCCAGACTCTCAAGATCGCTTGACCCGCAACCCCTTACGAATTCTAGATAGTAAGGACGAGCGCACTAAAGAGATCGCTCAAAACGCTCCTAGCATTTTAGATTATCTCGGCTCTGAGTCGCAGCAACACTTCGAGCGGGTACAGCAATTACTAAGTGATTTAGGCATTAAATACCAACTCAATCCCAGGTTAGTCAGAGGATTAGACTACTACACCCACACAGCTTTTGAAGTTATCTCCGATGACTTGGGAGCGCAAGCAACAGTGTGTGGTGGCGGGCGTTACGATGGGTTAGTCACAGAATTAGGTGGACCCGATACGCCTGCGGTAGGATGGGCAATTGGTCTAGAACGATTGATTATTTTATTACAACAATTGCAAACGCCCCCAGTTTCGGAATTAGATTTCTACGTAGTTTCACGGGGCGATCGCGCTGAGGCGCAAGCACTGATATTAGCACAGAAATTACGCCAAGCAGGGTTTAGCGTCGAATTAGACCTCAGCGGTAGTGCCTTTAAAAAGCAATTTGCCCGTGCTGATAAAAGCGGCACGGTGGCTTGTCTAATTTTGGGCGATGAGGAGGCAGCAAACCAAACTGTCAAACTCAAGTGGATGGCAACTAAAGAGCAAACTGCGATCGCCCAAACTGAGCTAATGGCGACAACAGATACACTACGAGCGGAAATTCAATCTTTTAGAACCGAACGCTAACCGCCAACAGAACAACTAATCCAGCTCTCTACCGATCGCCAAACGCCGACTACAGCAGAAAGGTTGTGTCAGTTAATGCTGTATAACTTTACACTCTTTTCACTGAACTTTCAAATAACCTTTACATAATCTTAGGTTAAATCTAGGTTAACATTTTTAAAATATTTGATTATGAGGTTTCATAGCTAATTTATGAAACCTCATTGCGTAGTAACAAGCATTTTTCTATTTAAAACATAGAAAATCATTTGGAGAATTTGACGTGATAAAACGCAGTCCAGTGCGGGAAGATTTGCCGCCAACCCTATTATTTGAACTAACACCACAGCACGCATTAAAATTTTTGTTAGGAGCGATCGGCATACTTGCTATTGCTAGCTTGAGCGTACAATTTGGACTTTACTATCTACCAGATTATCCTTCAAAAACTATTTTGTCAGGTTTATTTTTTGTAGATCATGAGTCTAATGTTCCGACAATGTATTCTGTTTTAACTTTACTTTTTTGTTCTATTCTTTTAGAATTTATTGCTAATGCCAAGAAAGCAATTCGAGGAGCATACATTAATTATTGGATGACTTTATCAGTAATATTTCTATTTTTAGCTATTGATGAGTTTGCCAGCCTACATGAAAAATTAATTGAGCCGATACACTCAAAATTAAATACAAGTGGTTTTTTTTACTTTGCCTGGGTTATTCCTGGCGCTGCTTTTACATTCGTTTGCTTGCTTATTTTCACACGATTTCTCGGTCATCTTCCTAACCAAACTCGCCGCTTATTTCTCTTAGCTGGTAGCTTATACGTTGGCGGTACGTTGGGAATGGAGATGATTGGAGGTTACTATTCTAGTCTAATTAACGATCGGAACAATATGATTTATGCTGTTATTGTCACAATCGAAGAAAGCTTAGAAATGTTAGGCGTAGCAGTATTTATTTACTCGTTACTCCACTATATAAGTTACTATATGAAAGGGACAGGCTTACATATAAATATTGTGACATCTGAGAAAAAACGTCGCAGCGCTTAGTTGTTTGTTACACCAAGGCATCGAATAATTTACTTGAAAACGATTATCTGGCTCAACTTAGCGAATTAGAAAGTTGGGCTTTTTTCATGCTGTATTGTTGTCTAATTGCGCTTAAATCAGTTTATTTGTACTACTTACGGGTCTTGCGAGCGATCGCATTCAAGTCTTAAAACTAATAATGAATTATTTCTTGCCTTTGCTAGGTATATTTTCTTAAAAAATTATAAATTTGTGGTTCATTAACTTTACTTTTAGTTAACCATCTGTTAACTAAAAAATAGATTTTTAATAAATGATGATATTAGGCAGAGCTAGCCGTCTTTTGCCTTGGAGATTGACCTGGATGTGGGGAAGAATCAATGACTAGAGATGTAGAGCTAAAACCATCGCTGGCAAAGCCTTTGGAACAGTATTTAGTTGAGTCTGGAATTATCAACTCAGCTCAATTATAAACTGCGCTTGAAGAGCAACACCAGACAGAAAAATGTATAGGAGAAATTTTATCAGCCGGAGGTTGGGTAAAACAGGAAACTATTGAATATGTGATGAAAAAATTGTATTACCAGAGCGCGAGATAGGGGAGCAGAAATTCCTGGACGAAACGTTATTCCAACCGAACAATCGATTTGCTACTAGTCCGAATATCTATCTTTCCCCTCAAAAGATCGTTCGATTTTTGCTCATCTCGGTATTGAGCGTAATTTTTGTCTGTGTTTTAGTTCAAGTTAGTACTTACCTTGTACCTGACTATCTGTTACAGGATACTTTAGTCTCTCTATTTAATATAGATGGCGAACAAACCGTCCCTGCATTCTTTTCGTGGTCGCTCTTGCTATTTTGTGCTTTACTGTTAGGGGCGATCGCATATAGTAAAAAAGCCAATCGAGAACCCTACGCTTCTCACTGGACAGCACTAGCAATTATTTTTTTCTATTTGTATATAGATGAGGCAATTGGAATTCACGAAAGAATCGGTTGGATTGTTACGGATAAATTCCATCCAAGCGGTTTTTTCTATTTCGCCTGGACAATACCTGGCAGCATTCTTACGATTATCTGCTTTCTGGCATTTCTGCGCTTCATTAATTCTCTTCTTCCTAAGATCGAGTATCTATCTTTTGTTATCTGGAGGCATTTACGTTGGCGGAGCCTTATTGGTAGAAATGTTCAACGGATACTATAAGTCTTTGTATGGCGATCGCCCGATGTATTATGCTCCGATCGCTGTAGAAGAAGGCATGGAAATGCTAGGAATTGTTACTTTTATCTATGGACTAATGACATATATTAGTTCATCTATGAAAGGGATACATCTTTTAGTTAGTATTCCAGCTCGGAAAGTCAAACATTAAAGTTCGTAAGAGCAGTTTTTGAGAAAATACCTATCTGTTTCAATTCCTCAGATTAAATCAAAACTAGATTATCGCGGTGAATTACGTTTGCTGCACCAGCATAGCCTAAAATTGTGGCAATTTCTTTCGAGTGTCGCCCGCGAATATTTTGCAGTTCGCTACTGCTATAGTTGACAATGCCTCTAGCAACTTCTTTGCCAAAGCGATCGCAAATTTGAACTGCATCTTGACTGTCAAATTCGCCTTCGATGGTAGTAATGCCAGCCGCTAGTAAAGATTTTCCTTGCAGGCAAATTGCCTTGACCGCACCGTCATCTAAGTAAAGCTTGCCCGTAGGAATTAAACCATAAGCAATCCAGCGTTTACGAGCGTTAGTCGGTTGAAGTTGAGGCGCAAACTGAGTTCCTAAAGGCTCTCCCTGAATAATTTTTTCAATATTATGTGGGAACCGCCCTTCAGTAATGACAGTACGGACACCAGCCGCAGTAGCAATTCGTGCCGCTGCAATCTTCGTCACCATGCCACCCGTTCCCCATTGGGAACCAGGAGAACCTACTTGTACTTGTAATTGGGCTAGTTGTTCCATGTGCGTTACCAACGCAATTGGCTGAGCATCGGGAAACGATCGCGGATCGGCAGAATAGAGACGGTCTACATCTGTCAGTAAAAATAGCCAATCTGCCTCAACCAAACTGGCAACTAGGGCAGAGAGAGTATCGTTGTCGCCAAATTTCAGTTCTTGGACTGCTACCGTGTCATTCTCATTGACGATAGGAATCACGCCAATTTCCAACAAGGCTTGAAACGTGTTGTATGCATTGACATAGCGACTGCGTTCTCCAACATCGCTACGGGTCAGCAGCACTTGAGCGATTGGCTGTTGCAGAGTTGTAAAAAAATCATCGTATACGCGCATCAACCGTCCCTGTCCGACAGCCGCTACTGCCTGTTTCATTGCCATCGTGCGGGGGCGCTCTGTCAGCCCCAATCGAGCGCAACCGACCCCTACAGCTCCAGAAGACACTAAAATCACCCGATGCCCCTGACGACGGAGATGAGATAGCGTTTCTGCTAAAGTCGCGATCGTGGAAAGAGCTAGTAAACCTGTCTGCGATTGCGTCAGACTAGAAGTGCCAATTTTGACAACAATGGTTTGAGTTTGCAACATCTTTAAAGGGCAGGGGGAGAAGAGAGCTGAGGGAGCGCAAGGTTGCTGAGGAGAAATTACTGGTCACTGGTCACTGGTCACTGTTTCCTGCTCCCTGCTCCCTAACAACTAAACAATCATAAAGCACCAGTCCTTCTAGAGAAGAAGGCTGGCGCTTCATGGGGTTATGACTGATGATTTATGGCTGGGGTCTTTATAAGCGCGACCCCTTATTAACTTTTAGTATAATCTCAGACATTTTGCTCAGCTCCACTCTCTTTAATAATTTCTTAATGTTTGTTTTTTCAAAGATTTATTATCTCTTGTTAATTTTTGTTTGCTTGGGGACGAGGGAGGCTCCAAGAGCTTGAGAGACTAGGACTTCCAAGCTGCGGATGGGATAAGCACGGACGGCTTCACCAGGATCGACATACGGTTCGACCAAAATGGTGAACATACCTAAGCGATTGCCAGCGATGACATCAGTAAAGAGGCGATCGCCTACCATTGCTACCTGTTCCGCTGGTAAATTCATTGCCTCTACCGCCAGCCTTAGCTTTCGTCGAGAGGGTTTGACAGCGCCGAGAATGTAAGGCAGATCCAAAGACCTAGCAATACCACCAATGCGAGTATCGCTGAGGTTATTACTTACCAACCACAGCTTGACAAATTGTCTGGTTTGTGAAACCCACGCTTGCAGAGCAGCTGACGCTGTTGTAGCTTTGATTGGTACTAAGGTTTCATCCACATCTAACACTAAGCCTTTGAGGTGGTATTGCTGAATCATTTCTGGGGTCAAATTCAGCACAGATCCTTCTAGGATTAAATCGGGTTGTAGTAGTTCGTTCCAAGACATGAAGATGAGCTAGGGGTAGGAAAGGGTTAGGGGTGAAAGACGTTAATTGTCAGTAGCTAATTGTCAACTGGAGAACCGAACTATCAACCATCAACTATTAACACTCCCATCATTTTCTCATCAGCTATTAACTAATAACAGCTGAGAGCGAAATCCAAATGACAGTTAATCAGCGATCGCTAAGCGCAGTTGCTCGAACAGTCGGGCAACCTTATCTAAATCTTTATCTCCTGGGGAATGTTCTACTCCGCTGGATAAGTCGATGCCATGAGGATGAAGTTGAGTTAAAGCAGCCAGAATATTATCTGGTGTGAGTCCGGCGGAGAGAAACCAAGGGCAACTAGGTTGAAATTGTTGTAAGGCATTCCAATCTAGCGTTTTTCCCGTACCACCTAATTGTTGAGGATGGTAAGCATCTAGCAGGAGAGCATCTACATAAGTGGTATAAATAGCTGCTTGCTCTAGTGCTTCTGGATTTTTAACTCTTAATGCTTTGACGATCTCTACATCGGGCAGCAAAGATCTTAACTGATGGCAAAAGGCGGGTGATTCGTCTCCGTGTAACTGTACCCCTGTCAATTTCGTGGCTGCGACGATTTGGCTAATGTCTTTTAGGGTGGTGTTGGCAAAAACACCAATCCGGTCTACCGTAGCTGGTAGCTGCGCGATCGTGGCTCGAATTTGAGTGGGGTTGACATAGCGAGGCGTGTTGGGAACGCAGATAAACCCTAGAGCAGTTGCGCCAAGAGAGGCGATCGCTTTTCCCTGTTCTGGTTTCGTAATGCCGCAAATTTTGATTCGCATACAAGCCAAGTTTGTGTAGAAAAATAAAGCTAATGTTAACTATTAAAACAAATACTATCTCCTGGCAAAACAATTTTGATAATCCTGAAATTGCGCTCCATAGTTCGATGTAGGAGAAAAAACCTTGATTAATACAATTTTACTAGCTGCAACACAACCAACAGTTCCCAACACTATCAGCTGGAGTCCGCAAGTAGCACTGATTATCAGTGCTAGCTCCTTATTAATACTGCTAATCGCTAGCCGCAGTATCAAATATCCTCAAGTCGGCGCTAAGTTACCCGTAAACTTACCAGTATTGGGCAGTCCCAGCGTTGGTACATTTGTAGCATCAATGGCATTTGGTCACGTCGTCGGAGCAGGAATCGTCCTCGGACTGTCCAACCTCGGTTGGCTGAGCTAAATTTTTGTAGGAATTCGGGAGTCAAGTAAGTGGCTAGTGGCTAGTAAATAGGGTGTGGGGTGTAGGGTGTGGGGTGTAGGGTGTGGGGTGTAGGGTGTGGGGTGTAGGGTGTGGGGTGTGGGGAAAATTCGGGGATCGCGGAATTCGGAATTAAATTCTCCCTAGTCTCCTTTGCACCTGAAGCCCCTCTGCCCCTCTGCACCTGAAGCTCCCTCCTCCCTGCTCCCTGACATTAACTCCTAAGATAGATAACATTTCTTGGCAAAGTCACTTTGATAGAGTGTAGCCAAGAGCTGTTGATTTTAGGAGTTAAAGCTTTGTTGGAATCACTCTTACTAACACTAGCCGAAGTTCAACCAACTGTTCCCGATACACTCAAGTGGAGTTGGACGGGATCGGCGGTGATTATAGGTACTTGTTTGATTTGTCTGTTCATTATTCCTCGCACGATCCGCTATCCCCATGTGGGAACTAAGTTTCCCTTGGGACCATTTGCCGGAATTTTTAATAATCCCAGTATTGGTTCCTTCCTTGCTGCTATGAGTGCAGGGCATGTGATTGCGATTCCGGCAGTGCTAGGGTTGAATAATTTGGGTATTCTCAAGTAACTCAACTGATACGGTTATCCGTAACGAGAAGCAATATAATCATTTTCAATGAGATATAGCACGCAGATTCTGTAGGAACGCATGGCTGTGCGTTCCTGCTAGCGTGCATGTACATCAGAATTGTCATATTAAGAATAAATTTTGTGATGTCGTCTGCACACAGATGCATAAGAAGCTTCGCAGCTTGCAGTTTTAAGTAGCGATCGCAGTTTGCTTGTACGGTTAGCGCGAATTCAATTAAACCTAGTGCGATCGCCAAATCTTTTATCCTAGAAAATATAGGGGCTAGCTAAGATTTGTAATTTTTTAGATGGCATCGCAATCCGGCAATCGAATCTTATTTAAGCCATAACCTATAGTTCAGATGGATAGAAATTTGGTTTAGGAAAATCCCATGCAAACAGGTTGGCGAATTGGAGCTTTATGGGGCATTCCACTATTTTTAGACCCCTTGTGGTTTGTTATTTTAACTTTTGTTGCCCTCAATTTTGGGTTGAGTTATTCACCTTGGGGAAATATCTTAGCTGGAAGTGCGGGTTTAACGATTGCACTGCTGTTATTTGGTTCGGTCTTGCTGCACGAACTCGGTCATAGCTTAGTGGCGCGATCGCAAGGAATTAAGGTTAATTCTATTACTCTATTCCTTTTTGGTGGAATTGCTTCGATTGAAGAAGAATCGAAAACTCCAGGCGAAGCATTACAAGTGGCGATCGCCGGACCTTTAGTGAGTATTGGTTTGTTTGGTATTCTTGCTCTTATCACCTTGGTTTTGCCTGCATCGAGTTTGGCTAATGTCATGGTGACAGACTTAGCCAGAGTGAATTTAATTTTGGCACTGTTTAATTTAATTCCTGGCTTACCTTTAGATGGAGGACAGGTATTAAAAGCAGCAGTGTGGAAAGTCACGGGCAACCGTTTTCAAGCCGTGCGTTGGGCGGCGAGAACCGGACAATTTTTGGGTTGGTCGGCGATCGCGACTGGTGCGGCGATAGAATTCTTTACGGGTGAATTGGTCAGCGGTCTGTGGTTGGTGCTGCTGGGATGGTTTGGTATTCGCCATGCTAGTGCGTACGAGCGCATCACGAAATTACAAGAAGCCTTGCTGCAACTGCACGCTACCGATGCTATGTCCCGCGATTTTCGCGTCGTAGATGCCGATATGACCTTGCGGGCTTTTGCCGACCTTTATCTGCTCGAAACATCCGCCCCACAAACCTATTTTGCTGCATCTGATGGGCGTTATCGGGGGATGGTATCGATTGACGATTTGCGCCTTGTCGAACGCAGTCAGTGGGAAACGCAAACTTTACACAGCATCGTTCATCCCCTCACTGAAATCCCCCACGTTGAGGAATCGACATCTTTAGTCGAAGTCATCAACCAGATGGAAAGCCACCAACTACCCCGTCTAACCGTACTTTCTCCAGCTGGAGCAATAGCGGGAATGATAGACCGAGGCGATATCATCAAAGCGATCGCGCCTAAACTTAACCTACGAATTTCCGAAGTGGAAATCAAGCGGATTAAGGAAGAAGGTAGCTATCCATCGGGGTTGCAATTAGGGTTGGTAGCAAAGTCTACTAAAGTGTAGCGATCGCATATTCTAAGAGAGGGGAATATGGCAGCAACCGCTACTGATGACAGAATGGGCAAAGTTACAACTATCGTTTATCCTTGCCTAAGTAGATTGGTTCTAAAACTGTTTCTGTAACCGTTCCATCTAGCTTGTCTAATTGATACGCCTTCGCCAAAGGGCGAGAACTAACAAATTTCTCTAGTTTGTTATCAACAAAGTGTAAGCCAACACCATCATCAGCAGCATATCCAGGCTTAATTAATCCTTGAGATAATAACCGATGGTAAGCTGGTCTTCTTTCCGGTTCGCCATCGTAATGAGGACAGTTGCTACTTTTGACTAAGCCAAGACATTGTAAAACAGTCAATTGCCCGGGAATAGAATCAGTTACTCCCTGTTCAAACCAACAAATAGAACCTGCACTTAAACCAGCAAGGATAACGCCATTTTCCCAAGCGGCTTGAAGAATTTTATCTAGCCCCCACTCTTGCCAAAGAGCAATTAAGCTTTTCGTATTTCCGCCACCTACATAAATGATGTCTTGGTTGAGAATAAAAGATTTGAGATCGGCTGTATGTGGAAGGAATAAAGATAGATGAGAAGGCTGACAGGGCAAATTAATGTACGTTGAATAGAATCGAACAATATATTTATCAGAATCACCGCTAGCGGTGGGAAGAAAACAAACTTTGGGTTTTTCCTTCTTTGATAGTCCCAGAATGTATCTATCCAGTAGAAGATTTTCTGGTTCCATAGAAAAACCGCCGCCACCCATAGCAAAGATTTGTCTAGAAACCGAATTAAAAGCCATTTTTCAATTGTCAGTTATTAGTAAAAAAGCAAGCAGGAAGTAGGAAGCAGAGAGGAGTGACTTACGATTTACGACTTATTTCCAAGTCTTTGCTGTAATATAAACTCTGCGATCGCCAAATCCATTGGTGTCGTCAATTTTAAATTTGTTTCTTCGCCCTCAACAATTTGTACGGGTAAGCCACACTTTTCAAACAAAGCTGCATCGTCCGTAACCTCCCAGCCTTGCTCTAAACCTTTTGCGTGACACTGCTTCAATAATTGCACGTCAAAAGCCTGTGGAGTTTGCGCCGCCCAAAGCTGGCTGCGGTCTGGTGTATCTTGAATCAATCCAGCATCATCTACTACTTTAATCGTGTCTTTGACTGGGATTGCGGCAATTAAACCGTTAATTGGGGAGTCGGGAGTCGGGAGTCGGGAGTCGGGTGGTGCGTGCTTTAATTCCAAATTCTGTAGCTTGCTTCCCCGCAGGGGTATTCCGAATCCCGAATTCTCCCGAATCGCTACCGCACAGCGATCGAATAATTCTGGTGTAGCGAGACATCTTGCGCCGTCATGAATGAGGACTTGTTTAGCGTCCGCTGGCAAAGCCTGCAAGCCGTTGTAAACGGACTCTTGGCGGGTATTCCCCCCTTGAATTAACTGTACGAGTTTAGTTAAGCATAAATCCCCCAGAATTTCCTTCAAATCTATCCAATCGGCAGGTTGGGAAATAATGCCGATCCAACTAATTTCATGAGATGCTTCGGCTGCGCGTAGCGTCCAAGCAATTAAAGGTTGCGATCGCAGCGTCAATAGCAGCTTATTGCGATCGCTACCCATTCTTCGTCCCATTCCGGCGGCTGGAATTAATAAATACACAGTTTCTTAAGAAAGTGGCGAGTGGTGAGTGGTGAGTGATGCGTGGTAATTATCAAGAGGCAAATAGTAGTAGTTTAATTCTTCCCTGCTCCCTGCTCCCTACTCCCTGCTCCCTAATAACTAGAAAAATGTACATTTTTATCGTTTCGCATAAGTATATGTTCCCCTAAAATAAGAGCGAGTAAGCGTAGAACAGTAAATATGCGAATAGTAGCCCTAGTCCCTGGCGGGATTGGCGACCAAATTCTATTCTTTCCCACCCTGGACGATCTGAAGCGAAATTATCCCGACGCTGAAATCGATGTGGTGGCAGAGCCTGGCTCTTTGGGAGCATACCGAATCTGTAAGTCGGTGTCCAACGTGCTAAAGTTCGACTTCAAAGACCGTAACAGTTTGACAGAATGGGTCGATCTAATCGGTAATATCCGCGATCGCGAATACGATATCGCGATTTGTGCCGGACAGCGCCCTTTTGTAGGTATGGCGCTCTGGTTGAGTGGCGTTGCAGTGCGAGTCAGCTACCAGGGGGGAGGAAATCTGTTTCTGACAAACTCCGTCCCCCTAAAAACCGAGCAGTACGTCGCGGCAATATATCACGATCTGCTCAAAGGATTAGGAATTTCCACCCTCTGTCCTGATTTAACGATTAACGTCCCTAAATCAGACCTAGAATGGGCAGACAAAGAGCAGCAACGACTGGGAATCAAAGATAGCGGTTACATATTAATTCACGGAGGCTCTAGCCAACTTGCGGCTGTGAAAACCAGCATCCAAACCTACCCAGTTCAAAGTTGGCGACAAGTGATTCAAAATTTGCAACAGCGTCAGCCAGATCTACCAATTGCGATCCTAGTGCAAACAGCAGAGGACGAGCAGTTGGTGCGATCGCTACAGGAAGCATTTCCCGATCTGAAGGTGACCAATCCTCCAGATATTGGGAAAACAGCAGCGATTGTTGCTGCTGCCAATTTATTGCTATGTACTGACAGTGCGCCCATGCATCTAGCAGTAGCAGTGCAAACCTATACGATTGCGTTGTTTGGAGCTACAGATCCCAAGAAGTTAATCCCACCGAGCGATCGCTTTATCGCCATCAAATCTCCTACAGGCAAACTCTCAGACATCGCACCGCAAACTGTTTTAGAACGGGTTTGGGGCGGCTGATTTGGGCAGGAGCAGGGAGACAAGGGGAACAAGGGAGACAAGGGAGACAAGGGAGACAAGTGGCAAGTCGCAATTCAAAATTTCCTGACTCCTGTACGGGCGGGTTCACCTATACTCTCTGTTTAGTACGGAGTTTTTTGGTAAACCCGCACGGACAGTTTGCTCAACGGGGGGAACCCCCGCACGCAACTGTCCTCCCCTACGACTTCTGACTCCTTACAAATGACCAATGACAAATGACGAATGACGATTCATAACATTCCAAACAAATCATCTTCTAAGTCATAGCCTAGCATTTGACCCATAGATTTCAGCCTTGCCGTGCTGGGAATACCCATTTGTTGTAACCAGTCATGCAGAACGAAAACTTTTTGCATGAGGAAAATTTCTAGGGCTTCGGGATTAAATTGAATTCCTTCTTGGCGATGGAACTGATGGGGAACCAGCATGGCAGTGTAGCGGGACAGCTCGCCTGCCTTCCAATCTAAGAGAAAAGGTAGCCAGGGATAGCGACTGTCAAGGCGAATAAACCACATCCGTACTTCGGGAATTTCAGACAGTTCCCGTGGATCGTCTGAGGGACGAGGATAATCGATCTCGAAGCGAAGTTGCTGCTCGTAAGTAGAGATCGCCGATTTTTCTTGCGATATATTTTCGATCGTCTTGGCAGCTGGCAATACATCTAAGCTACTGAAGTTGTCAGCCTTGAGAGAAATAGTGATAGTCATGGCGAAGTCAAAAGTCAAAAATCAGGAGTCGTAGGGGCGGGTTTTGAGGGCAGATTTATTGCCGAAGTCGCGAATCTTGGGCTAAACCCGCCCGTACAGGGATCGGAAGGAAGGATTTGTAGGGGCGGGTTTTGAGGGCAGATTTATTGCCGAAGTCGCGAATCTTGGGCTAAACCCGCCCGTACAGAAGTCAGAAACCGGATAGAGCGCTGCAAAGAATCTAAAGATGCTTTACAACGTTTGCGAATGACATTCGCGCTGTTGATAATTTTTGCCTTGTGCCAGCAGTTTACGACCTTCATTCTCTCAAAATAGCGATCGCCTGCCGTAACAATTTTGGTGAATGTTAGATATACCTGCAACAACCAACCGCTCACTTACTAAACTCCTGGTAAGCAGCACGCGAGACTTGCCGGATCAATTCTTTTGCCTGAGCGTTATTGTGGGGGCGCTTGACCATAGCAACGGCAATATAGCGTTTACCGCTGGGCAGATCGACTAAACCGACATCCCCTACCATTGAACCAATATCTCCGGTTTTGTGAGCAATTGTTGCCCCTGGTCCCAATCCTTTTGGTAATAGCGTGGCTGTATGCGTGCGGCGCATGATATTGAGTAGGCGATCGTGCGATTTGACGGAAATTAGATCTCCTTTTTGCACTGCTACCATTAATTGAGCTAACTCTTTAGGGCTGGTCGTATTTGTTCCTGCCAAATCTGGTAGCAAGTTCCGCAATTCTGTTACGGTCAAACCCCAGTTTCTGAACCGCTGATTCAAAGCTGCGATGCCACCCAAACGCTCTATCAGTAAATTAGTTGCCGTGTTATCGCTAACAATAATCATCTGAGTTGCCGTTTCCAAAGCAGTAAACTGACTACCCAACGGCTTGTATTGAAAGCCTCCCGCACCACCACCAACTAATTCTTTTTTTAAAGTTAACTTCTCGTCTAATCGAATCTTTCCCGCGTCTACATCTTGAAAAAAAGCAACCAAGATGGGAAATTTGATCGTACTTGCAGCTGCAAAAGTTGTATCTCCATTCCAATCTAGATAAGCCCCTGTCTCGGGATCGATAAAAAACATCCCAGGAAACAATTTAGTGTTGTTCGTTGCCAACTGTTGCATCAGCGTTTTCAGTGCCGTAATTTCTTGGGTTGGCTGGAGTGGTGCAGCATGGGCAACAATTTCTCTGGCTTGTAGCTGCGGCATAACTTCCATTGCCGTAATTGGTATTTCTTCAGAAGTGATGCGCGTGGTGGGATCTAAAGCCGATAGCACCGTACCCGCGATCGCGCTGATGCCAATTCCCAGAATTAACAACCGCAAGGCGTATACAATCAATTTATTCTGGCGCTGCGGGTGTTGTCTTTGCTTACTCTGTTTTCTGGTTGGTGCTGGCAGTGTTTCTTCCGTGACTCTTCTGCTACCATTAGCCCCAGAGGAAGCCACTGTTTGGCTGCGGTTTTTCCTGTCACTGTTTCTAGGTTCTGAAGGGAGTAGACGACTCTCTTGTGGTGAGAAACGCCCACGCGGATTGTGCATCTTAGCCTGTTCGCGCTGTTGCGAACTACTGAGACCTTTTTTATGCCCAGCGTTTGACCGCTTACCTGAATTTGACGACCCGCTTTCTAATACCATTGACTTACAGAAGACAACAAGGGCGAACTGGACTTGAACAATAACCTACCACTGCTTGCATGAGTTGTAAAAGCAAGTAGTATTGGGTCAAAGTTTATCTCAACCAATTTGGAATGGCGATAAAGCTTCAGGTGAAATATAGCCTATAAAAGCAATAAATTGGAAAAATACAGAGATAAGCTGAACAAATCTCCGACTAGGTGCATTTCACGCCTCAAAAAAAGGTAAGGGAGAAGCCGCAAAACCGATCGCTAATCACCGATCGCTTCCGAATTCCGACTTCCGAATTCCGACTTCCTCATAGCCCACTCCATCTGAGTTAATATCCCCCGCAACATTGCTACTTCAGTATTTTCTAACTGAGTCCGGTTAAAGAGTTGACGAAACTTTTCCATGCGGCTAGTAGCAGTATGGGGGTAAAGATAGCCAATTTTGAGTAGTAGCGCTTCGAGTTGTTGGTAAAACCCTTCTAATGCTTCTACAGAGGCGTAGTCAACTGCGATCGCACTCTTTTCATCGTCAACTCCCAATTGGCTGTATTTCGCCAGTTCGTAACAGCAGATCGCCACTGCCTGAGCTAGATTCAATGAAGGATAGGCAGGGTTGGAGGGAATGCGGATAAAGCGCTGAGCGTAGTACATTTCCTCATTACTCAATCCTCGCGACTCGGGACCAAAGATCAAGGCTGTTGCTTGTTCTGAAGTTGAAATTAACCAAGGTAAAGCATCTTGAGGCTGCTCTAATTGAATGTCTAAGGTGCGAGGACGAGCAGTCGTAGCGATCGCCCTAGTACACCCCAGCAAGGCTGCTGGTAGCGTTTCTACAACTTGGGCTGCTTGCAAGATATCGAAGGCATGAACTGCCATTTGTTGGGCTTCTAGCGACAGCGGATCGCACTGGGGATTGACTAACACCAACTGCCGCAAACCCATGTTTTTCATCACGCGGGCGATCGCTCCCACATTCAGCGAACCTGCTGGTTCCACCAGCACGATTCTTACCGCTGCCAAGGGGTAGCCGGGGGCTGCAAGCCCATTTTTACTATATGAGGGGGAAGTAGGCTCATTCACAATTCCGTAAAATTTAGTTACTCTCTCAACAACTGTATATGGCACGCACTCGATCTAAATCTGACCTACCAACAAAAATTTGTCCAGTGTGTCAACGCCCCTTCACCTGGCGGAAAAAATGGGCAGACTGTTGGGATGATGTGAAATATTGTTCCGAACGCTGTCGCCGTCGCCGATCTTCAGTGTAGAGACGTTACATGTAATGTCTCTCTACGGCGATCGTTCAATCAACAATAAAAAACCGCCAGGAGATGGCGGTTGTTGAGCAATCGGAGGGTTCTCAACAGCTTACCGATTCAGATTGTAGAGATTTGTAATGTTGTTTACACCTAATATGATTTCAGTCCTTAGATTTACCGTCAAATGTCAATATTTAATGGTTTTTTAATTAAGTGACATGAAGCAATTTGGCAGTTTTCTAGATTTGGCAGTACCGCTAGTAGAATCAGCTGCTGGAAACCGAATCGAGTTCAAGAACAGCGATTCCAAGTATTCTATTTAACTCTTTTCTTGAGAAAATTTTCCTAAATGCACTTCCTGGCTGAGAAAATGCCGATTGCTATTGAGTCGATTCCTTTGTTTGGCGATCGCAATCTGTGCTGTCGCCTGTCGTGCCAACATGTCATATAAGTTCTTCCCATGATGCTTGTTGGTTGACTGCGTGGACATTCGGTGTTCTGGTGTATGGGAGTCAATCCAGTCACGTTGTGCTTTCGCTTCCTGTTCCACTCTTGTAAGATACTGTTCGTCGCCCAGATCGCTGGCACAGTGCATGGCGGCTGTTAGCGCGTGATAAGCCGCTTCATAATGATTGCTCGTTAAAGCTTGGTTGCTGAGCGCCATTAAGCTTTCGTAGATTTCATCAATTTCTCTAGATTGTCGATCTTGCATCTGTTGTTTCCACTTCCATGCAGGCTAAGCTGGTATGTCCGACTACCTGTAGCCGATCGCGCTTATCTCACTAAAATGATAGCTTGTTGCTTACACTTGAGCAATCAACTTGAGCTTGTAAAAGGATGCACTTACTTGTTTTTCTGGGCGTTCTTAGCTTGCTCCAAAGCAATTTCTTTAACCGTTTGATAAGAATTTACATTTGCTGCCCCTTCAATAGCTTTCACAGCTAAGTCTTGTACTTGTTTGGAAGTTGCCTCTAATTGTTTAGCAAGGCTTTGAATCCGCGCTTCTTGATTTTGAATAAGTTGTTCTAAAGATTGGACGCGCTGTTCGTAAAATCGCTTTTGTCCTTCGACTTCTTTAGCATATAAATCCGCTTTAATCTTTGCCTGATAGTGAGCGATGCCTTTTCCTTCTTCTGTTGCCTTTTTCAGTGCCACTTCTTTTTCTTTAGGAAAGATTTCTACTTTAGCTTTTGCTTCTGCAAACTGCTTTTCGCGTTCCGCGATTGCTTTTTCTTTTTCCATCCATTGTTTCTCTTGGATTTGCTGAAACTCCTCTAATTCGCGATAAATATTTTTCTGAGTTTGTTCGTATTCTTCTACCGCTAATTTACGCTGCAATTCTAAATTGTATTTATACTCCGCAGTCTCTCTTTGACGAGTTTTTGCTTGAGTTTCATTTCGTTCTTTAATCTGAACTTTATATTCTTCTTGCTCTTTATTCCATGCTTTAACCTTTGTTTCTACTTCCTGCTCTAAAGTTTCTCGTCTCTGACTAAACTCCTCGCTAAAAGTTTTTGAATTGTCTTCATAACTCTGAATCAAGCTATCTAAAGTTGTGTCATCAATCTTTTTTAGACTATGTAAAATTTGTAATTGTTCTGTCTCAGTTGCCACATTACGACGAATCTCTTGTAATTTGGAAGCTTCTGTAGTAAGCTGCTCCGATAATTCGCTGACAGCACTACCAACTCCTAGCTGAATTTTGCCTAAGTTATCAATAATAGAATTCATTCTTTGTTGCACTGTTGCAGATTGATTCATAGCTAGTTTTGGCTCGGATATTGGTTTTGCTTGAACTATGAGAGTTTCCTTAGCTAATTTATCGAGTTGAGATTTCAGGATGGTTTTTTCTTTCGACATCTCCTCATAAGCCGCTAGGATCTCAGCTTTCGTACTCTTTTCACTTAGTTTTCTTGCTACCATAAATAATTTCCTTTTCAGTTGTCAGTTATCAGGGAGCAGGGAGCAGGGTAAGAAAGAGGGTTCCTGACTTGTAACTTGTCTCCCTTATCTCTTCATTCTTCCCCTAACCTCTAGCTCCATTTTGAAAGGCTCTCAATGCTAATTCTTGAGCTTGTTGCTGTGCGGCTTGCATTTGCGCCGTTAGGTTTTCAATTTGCTCTATTTGTTTAGTAATAACTTGCTCTAAAGACTGCACTTGTAATTCGTAACTCTGTTTTGCTGCTTGCCATTCTTTCTCAAATAAATCGGCTTTCACTTTTGCATCCTGGTTAACATCTTTAATCGCTTCTTCCCTCGTTTTTTTAACTGTCTCTTCTAATTCCGCTGGGAAAGCAGCGATTTGCTTTTGATATTCTAGTAGCAGTGACTGTTGTTCGGTTAAAACTTTTTCTCGTTCTGCCCAATCTTTTTCTTTAGCTTGCGTTGCTTCTTG
>NZ_JBOFLP010000206.1:0-65774 GCF_051657925.1 Chroococcidiopsis sp. | reverse complement strand
ACAGTCAGGATTGCGATTAACTCCGTACTGGGTTCTTGACCGAAGAAAATCTTTTCTTTTAACGAGTCTTTTACCTTGGACAAGCCAGACGCGGAAATCAGCATTGATTAAAATAAATAAACTTTAAGATTTATCGACTTTTATATCATATCTACTTTGAAAGGGAGTAGGGAGTAGGGAGTAGGGAGCAGGGAGCAGAGGAGCAGAGGAAGCAGAGGAGCAATTCAAAATTCAAAATTCAAAATTTCAGAGGGTACAAACCCGACCCAGAATTGAAGATTTGCTGGTCAACAAGATAATGGTGAGTTCAGATTCTCACCAATTGCAATCCGGCAATTGATAATGAGCGAATTTTGCATGTCCCGAAAGGGTTGACGATACTGCAAAAATTTGACTTCACCTGAAATTTTATTCAAAAACGTTGATTCAAAAACGAACATCAGTTGAATTAGGAAACCAATCTAAATATATTGACAGAATGGGAAAATTTCTGATTCCAGTATCCTTCATTAGATGAGCGATCGGGGACTACACAAAAAAGCCTTTCTAGAAAGGTGGGTAGTGCCTGCCTTACACTTGCGTTGCAACATGCAGTAAGTAGCTATTTTTACACATAAGATTCAGTATTTTAACAACTACCTTAAAAGTTGCTCTTTGTATCGCAAATATAGACACAAATCGTACCAAAGTATTGCTATGTAACCAATATTTGTATTTTTTTGAAACAAGAATTCTGCATTTGTTGCCATCTATAAATTTATTTTTAAACAGAAATTTAACTTGCAAATTTGCTATTTCTTAAAAAAAGTTGAATAAGTATACCCGCAGAGGGATGACATGGGAATATCTAGCCAAGACGAAAACCTAAGTCTGTTTGGATAGTCATCAAATTTTTTCTAAATACAAAATATGGACATAGCGCAAATTGTACAGACAGCTTCGCAAACACTAACTCAAGTAGGGTTGAAGCTCATTGGTGCAATTGTTTTTTGGCTTGTTGGTCGATGGTTGATTAACGTTGCGGCTAGCCTTTTATCCCGCAGCCTCAAGCACCAAAAAGTTGATAAAACAATTTTGAGCTACTTAGTAGCTACGGTTAAAGTCACGCTGAATATTATTTTAGTCGTGGCAATTCTGGGCTTTTTTGGCATTGAAACCACCTCTTTTGCAGCTTTACTAGCGGCGGCTGGTGTGGCGATTGGTGCAGCTTGGAGCGGACTGTTAGCGAATTTTGCCGCAGGCGCGTTTCTCGTGATTCTGCGACCCTTTAAGGTAGGTGACTTTATTACTGCTGGCGGCGTGACGGGAACCGTGCAGGAAATTGGCTTGTTTGCCACCACGATTAACACTCTAGACAACGTACACACGGTTGTAGGCAACAACAAAATCTTTTCCGACAATATTCAAAACTTTTCGGCAAATACTTATCGTCGCGTCGATCTAGTGGCTCAACTCAACCACAACACAGATCATAATGCCGCGATCGCCATGTTAAAAGAACGGCTGAGTCGAATTCCCAACGTTCTTTCTAATCCTGCCCCAGATGTAGAAATTCTAGAATTTAATTTAGCGGGTCCCGTGTTAGCGGTACGTCCTTACTGCAATAATGCCGACTACTGGCAGGTTTATTTTGATACCAACCGCCTGATCCGCGACAGCTTTGGCGAAGCTGGATTTTCTGCTCCAGAACAACTTTATGCCATTCGGAATAATTAGAAATTTGTAGAGACGTTACACGTAACGTCTCTACAATAATTACAACACGCCTTTAGAACTAGGAATATTACCAGCCCGACGCGGATCGATTTCTACAGCCATGCGGAGCGATCGCGCCAAAGCTTTAAAAGTTGCTTCAATAATATGGTGAGAGTTAATCCCGTCGAGTTGACGAATATGCAGCGTCATTTGACTGTGGTTAACCAGTGCTACAAAGAATTCCCGCACCAGTTGAGTATCGTAGGTTCCGACTCGTTGGGTGGGAATTTGTAGTCCGTAACTGAGATGGGGACGACCGGAAAAATCTAAAGCAACCTGAATCAATGCCTCATCCAAGGGGGCGAGAAAATGCCCAAACCGGATGATGCCCTTGCGATCGCCTAAAGCTTGGTGAAAAGCTTGCCCGAGGGTAATTCCCACATCTTCATTCGTGTGGTGGTCGTCAATTTCAATATCGCCTGTCGCCTTGACTTCCAAATCGAATAGTCCGTGGGAAGCTATTTGATGCAGCATGTGGTCTAAAAATGGGATTCCCGTCGCCGCAGTGCATTTACCTGTTCCATCTAAATTCAGCGTTACTTGGACATCGGTTTCGCCTGTAGTCCGGCGGACAGAAGCAGTCCGTGCGGCAAATGTGAGTTCGTTAATTGAGGGGCGATCGCTAATCTGCATGACTGAAATTTAAGGAGTAGGGAGCGGGAAGTAAATTAAATTCAAATTAGATTCAATTTTTACTTATTTCATCTTACTGTTAATAGTTCTAGCCATTCATTATGTTTAGCGTTGTTGGGTAAATATTGCTACTACACAAAATAAATAGGGTGTGTTGACAACACACCCTACTCGCGATCGAACTCAACGTTATCTCAAAACGTTATCTCAATATATTCACGATTCCTAGCACCGGACTCAAGACAGGTCCGAATACAGCGCCAATTGCGTCACCAACCCCCGCCGCACTATTACGTCTGACGACAATAATGTCGTTGTCACGCATAGTTGGGTTATTTTCGTCGTTGATTCCTTTAGAAAAATCAAGCTTGACTCGGCGACTCGTGACTGTACCATCAGGATTGAGACGAATTAAATCTGCCGAACCCCTTCTAGCACGGGCGTTATCAAATCCTCCTGCTGTCAACAGCGCTTGGTTAAGCGGCGTATTGGGCTGCAAGTTGACTAGTCCTGGTGTTTTGACTTCTCCCACAACGCTAACTTGAATTGTCGCTGGAGAAAAACTTGCATCTGCTAAGGCAGTAGCATCTGCTGGGCTGATGTTTGTTGCCGTCGAAACGACGACGGTGTCACCTTCTTGAACGATCGTATCTTGGTTGGGATCTCCTTGCAGCAATTTCCAGAAACTCACGGTCATCTTTTGTTCGCCGCCATTTCTGGTCGGACGACGGATTTGAATGTTTCGCACGTCAGCCGAACTTGTAATACCTCCAGCCAGCTGAATCGCCCGTGAGACTGTCGGCAAACCGCCACCAGCACCTCCGCCACCGTCAATCGCTCCGCCGCCCCCTCCTTGGGTGTTACCTGGGGTAGTTGCAGCAGCAGCAGCAGTTCCACCCCCAATAATTACGTAAGAACCAGGACGATTAACTTCACCTACAACTGTGACGGTACGGGGACGGTTGGAAGCCATAGCAAAGCTAGCATTAGAAAAGGCGCGAATATCTGCCATATTCACTTCAGTCGCCGTAGGTACGAAGACTGTATCGCCATCCCGTAAAGTGATGTCTTGTGGCAAAGTACCTTTTCTTACCAGTTCCATCAGATCCAGATTGATAATTCGCTCCGGTCCCAGTCCCTGCTTGCGCTTGAGCTGCACTTGCCTCAGATCGGCTGCTAGAGTGACTCCCTCTGCTAAAGTCAACGCGCCAACAATCGTAGGATACTGTACCCCTGGATTATCACCTGCACCACCTTGCAAGCCCACGGTGTACGAGCCAGGACGGACAACTTCACCCGCAATCACAACGTTAATTGGACGTGGGGAAATTAGACTCACTGTGACTAGAGGGCGTTTTAAGTAGCGAGAGTACTTTGCCGCGATCGCATCTGCTGCTTCTGCCTGGGTTAACCCTAAAATGTCTACAGGTCCGACCAGAGGCAAGAACAACTGACCACCAGGGGGAATCTGATAATCTCCGGTATATTCCGGCACTTCAAACACGTTAATGCGGATGCGATCGCCACCCCCAAGAGCATAATCTACTGGTGTTTGGACGGGTTGGTTGGCTGCTGGAGCTGTCGCCGGAGCGTTTGCTGGAGCTACATTGGGAAGTGGAGCTGCGTTATTTCCTGGCGCTACCGGGGTAGTGGTTGGAGCCGTATTATTACTAGGTGCTACATTTGGTTGAGGTACGGGCTTGGTTGTCGGTAAAGACGGACGAGCAGGTGCTGGGCGAGCGGGACTGGTTGTTTCTTGCGCTTTTATTGGCGCTGGACAAGCCATCGCCACTAGAGCAAAAAGCGTTAAGCCTGCAACTGGCTTGGTAATTGCTTTAGACATACGTGTAGATTTCTGTGTGGAAATATAGGCAATTTCTTGCTGTTTTCTAGACTTCACCATTTTATGTTTTGTTGCCAGATATGGAATTTACTAGATATTCAGTATAGGTATGCAAGATCGACATGAGCGAACTTGAGAGTGGATTATGCCACACTTAGGCAAGCTTTGTAAAACTTCATTTAACGTTAGAAAAAAACGCTATAAAAAATACGCTCTTACTAGCTGAGCCAAGGAGGAGTGGCGATCGTACAGCAGAAAGCAGGGAAGCAGAGGGAGCAGAGGGAGCAGAGGAAGTAGAGGAAGCAATCCTAACCACTGATAACTGTTAACTGACCAGAGGAATCGCAACGATAAATTTAGTTCCCATACCAACTTGTGTTTCAAACCAAATTTCTCCCTGATGAGTTTCGACAGCTTTTTTTACAATTGCTAATCCTAAACCCGTTCCTGCAATATTGCCTACATTTGTAGCACGATGAAACGAGTCAAATAAATTCTTGCAATCTGAAGCAGGAATACCGATCCCTCGATCGCGAACTTGAAATATAATTTGGTTTGGCTCCCATATCAAATCAAAATTAACTTCAGTTGCACTTGGAGAATATTTAATTGCATTTGATAGTAAATTAGTTAAAATGTGTCGCAATAGTTTTTCATCTAGCCGTACGATTTCTGCTTGTCCTTGAGAATGAAATACAATTTCATGGGTTTTTGTTATGAGTTGAATTTCTTCGACCAAACTCCGACACCATTGAAATAAATCTATTGGAGTTGGTCGAAATTCAAGTTTCCCCGCTTCGGCTTTACCCATCACGAGCACGTCATTTAATAGGAATGTCATGTGCTGAACCTGAGTTTGAATCCGCTGTAAATGGTGGCGTTTTTTCTCTTCGTGCCAAATTGTACCGTAGTCTTCGAGTAATTCGGCAGAGGATAAAATTGCCGTTAAAGGGGTGCGGAACTCGTGAGAAGTCATGCTGACAAAACGAGATTTAAGTTCGCTCAGTTCTTTTTCTTTTACTAAAGCTTGCTCGACTTCTAAATTTTTAGTGGTGATTTCAGTGAAAGATATTTGTAATTGAGCTGCCATTTGGTTGAATGAGTCAGATAGTACCGCTAGTTCGTCAATATTTTCTACAGATTTTTGCTCGAAATTGGTATTCTTGAAATCTCCGGTCGCAGCTTGTTGCGCTAATACCTGACTGGCTCGACTTAAGCGTCGAATTGGAATTGTAATCCAGCGAGATGTAAGTGTACTCAGTGCAGTGGTTATAATTAAAGCTGTCAAACATAACACGGCTGTCGTGCGGTTATTATCGTGAATATCCTGCATGAAATCTGATTCAGGCATGACGATCGCTATTAACCAATTCAAACCATAGTTATCTTTCCATGGTTTAATACAAACAAATTGCCGCACTCCTGCAATTTTCAGATCGAAATGCAGGTCGGTTTGAATTCCATTTAGATTGTTAAATTTTTTGAGCACAAACTCTGTAGTTTGTCTAACTACCGGATCGGGACTATTGACTGCATGTATTCTTCGTGCTTGGCGATCGACGATCGCAAACGGTCGATCGGAACTAGAACTAGCTACTAATAAACCATTCTGTTCGATAATAAAAATTTGTTCCGACGAACTGACTGGCAATTGCTGTAAATAATCGCTAATTTGTGACAGAATGAGATCGACTCCAATCACGCCAATCAATTTTTGTTGGCGATCGCGTACGGGATAGCTAGAAGAAATTGATAAAACTTCTGGTTTATCTTGCCACTGATAAATTGCACTCCATACGGGTTTACCTGCTTTCGCTGCATCTGCATACCAACCCTCCTGTTGCACTGGTTCAATATGACTAATAATTTTCTTTAAATTTTGGCGATTTCCTCGATTGTCTGTGGTGTAAATAGATTGGCGACTAGGTGCTGTTTTCAGAGTTTCATTAATGAGTAAATGACCGTTATTCAGGCGTTCGACTCCAATAAACTCGCCTTGGATATTGGCATAATTAATATAACCAACATTGAATACCTGCATTTGCTTCCAGAAGTAATGTCCGGTGCGATCGAAGTCTTGTAAATCGAGCAAACCTAATTCGACTGCATCTAAATTGATTTGATTAATTTGTTTGGGAATTGCAAAGTAAGCAGAGAGACGATCTTGAATGCGATCGCCAGCTTTATCTATTAAGCGATCGGCAAGGCGATCGACTGCTTGCTGACCGTTTTTGAAAGAAAAATAGCCAACTAATCCGACTGTTGCCATAATATGCAGCATAAACGGCACTGCCAATACTAACTGCATTGGCATTCTTCTATATGCTGGATGAGATAGTCCGCTTGCGGTTCTCAACCACCCAAAGTGTGAAAGCAGCTTCATGGATAAAATTATGCTAGTTCTTGCTTATTATTCCCCATGTCAGCTAGTAGATTTTAAGTTGAGAACGTAGAAACTATTCAAATTTTTAGTAGCTAGTTAAGTTATTTTACAAATGCGATCGCTGTTTATCTTGGCAATGAGTTGCGATCGCCAATCTCAATATTTTTTTATTTCAATAAGGGATTTTTATTACACGCTGCTGAGCTAATAGTCTGCTCGATTCTTCTCAATCTCGTTTCTGGACGTTTTGCACTAGCTATCCAAAATAATATATTCTTTTTTACCGTGTTACTAAAAGCTCCAAAATATTCGTTAGCAATTTCATTTCCTAATAGTGCTTGCTGTAAGTCTATTGGAATAATCAACTCTTCAATAGCATCTAAAGTATTCCACGAACCGTCTTGTTTTGCTGCTCTAATTTTTACTAAACCAGCTTCAGTCATTAAATCTTGTTTTATAAGTTCTTGAATATATTGCTTATTTAATTTTGACCATACACTTTTTGGTTTTCGAGGTGTAAATATTTGTCGGTAGCATTCTTTATCTAAAGATTGTACTTTACTATCAATCCAGCCAAAGCATAGAGCTTCTTTTACTGCTTCACTATATCGAATACTAGGCTTACCACTCTTAACTTTGTAGTACATCAACCAAATACCATTAGAGCTGTTATGGTTTTTTTCTAACCATTCTCGCCATGCTTGACGGTTTTTTGCATAAAAGGTTTCCAGTTCGCGATCGAAGTTTGGCATATATTGGGTATTCCCCATAAATAAAAACCGAGCGCAAGGAAAATATAAAAAAACTGTGCAGTTAAAGTTTAAGATAGGCAGTTAAAAGTTTAATAAAATAATGCCTAAAAGCGATCGCCTCTACGCGCTAACATCTCAACAGAGTTAAAAATTTATTACCATTTGGTTAAATTACAATTAAAACTCATGAATAGTGAAGAACTAGCGCGCTACATCGAAAGCACAGATGGTATATCTAAACCCTGGCTGCTATTGCAATTGCGCCTGAAGAAGCTGCAAGAGCGATCGCACCTACTCACCCCAGAGGAATATGCTAAAGAGTTGGCAGACATACACCAAGGATTGATGAATCTGGGAGAATGGTGGCGGGGGATAGAGGACGAGGCATTCGGAGTTGACTATCCTCTATAAAGTAGCGCCACCATTCTAGCTTTGCAGCCAAAACTTCTATGCCTAGAACTAAAAAAACAACCACTACAAAAGAAATTGCTACTGAAATTAATCTCGCAGATCCGCAGTACTACTTCAACCGCGAGTTAAGCTGGTTAGAGTTTAATAATAGAGTTTTACATGAAGCTTGCGATCCGCGATCGCCTTTACTAGAACGATTGAAGTTCTTAGCAATCTTCAGCTCTAACTTAGATGAATTCTTTATGGTGCGCGTAGCAGCTTTACGCCAGCAACTAGCGGCTAAAGTCAGCAAACTCAGTCCTGACGGACGCACCCCAGAAGAACAGCTAGAAGCAATTGCTCAACGCCTGCGTCCCTTGGTATCGCAACAACACCGCCATTTCGAGCAAGTCCTCAGACCCGCTTTAGCCCGAGAGGGAATATATATTTTAGATTACATGGACTTGAACCAGGAACAGCGGACGTACCTGGAACATTACTTTGACGAACAAATATTTCCCGTCCTCACCCCTCTTGCTGTAGATCCGAGTCACCCCTTTCCCCACATTTCTAATCTCAGCTTGAATTTAGCTGTAGTCATGAAAAATCCAGTGACGGAAGAAGAATTATTTGCACGGGTGAAAGTGCCAAAAGTCTTACCGCGATTTTTGCCGCTTCCAGAAGAACTGCGGGTACAACACCATGACAAACCCGCGCATTGGACGGGAGTACCTCTAGAACAAGCGATCGCCCATAACTTAGAATCCTTGTTTCCAGGGATGAATATTTTAGAATATCACCTGTTTCGGATTACCCGCGACGCTGACATAGAACTGGAAGAAGACGAAGCCGACGATTTATTATTGGCGATCGAACAAGAACTGCGCAAGCGCCGTATTGGTGGATCGGCAGTTAGGCTCGAAATTCACTCTCAAATGCCAGACTTAGTACGTAATAGACTCTTACGAGAACTCGATTTAGAAGAAAGGGCGGTTTACGAAATTGATGGCATATTGGGACTAGGAGATTTAATGTCATTTATGGCATTACCGCTACCAGAACTGAAAGATCCGCCTTGGAAATCCGTCGTTCCTCCACGTTTGCAACGCCTCAATCCTGCTTTAGCAGATACCGAAGAAGGAACTGATTTTTTCAGCCTGATTCGAGAAAAGGATGCTTTAGTTCACCACCCATATCATTCTTTTTCCTCCACCGTACTACGGTTTATTAGTAGTGCCGCTCACGACCCGGATGTTTTAGCGATTAAAATGACGCTTTATCGCACCTCTGGCGATTCCCCTATTCTTAACGCTTTGATCGCCGCCGCTGAAAACGGTAAACAAGTCGCAGTTTTAATGGAACTCAAAGCGCGGTTTGACGAAGAGAATAACATTTACTGGGCACGACGGTTAGAAAAAGCTGGAGTTCACGTAGTCTATGGCGTTGTCGGATTGAAAACTCACTCGAAAATCGTTATGGTCGTGCGGCGGGAAACAGATCGCATCCGACGTTACGTCCATATCGGCACGGGTAATTATAATCCCAAAACAGCCAGAATTTATACTGATATGGGACTCTTTAGCTGTCGGGAGGAATTGGGAGCCGATCTGACAGACTTATTTAATTACTTAACTGGATATTCGCGCCAACAATCATATCGCAAGCTATTGGTTGCACCAGTTAATTTGCGCGATCGCATGGTGGCTTTAATTAAGCGCGAAATCGAGTGCTGTAGAAATGGTGGTACTGGTCGGATCGTAGCGAAAATGAATGCTTTGGTCGATCCGCAAATTATTGCTACCCTCTACGAAGCCTCTCGCGCTGGCGTGCAAATCGATCTAATTATCCGCGGAATGTGTTGTTTGCTACCTGGACTTAAGGAAGTAAGCGAGAATATTCGTGTTATAAGTATTGTTGGGCGTTTTTTAGAACACTCCCGTATTTTCTATTTCCACAACAATGGGGAAGAAGAGATTTATATCGGCAGTGCTGATTGGATGCCGCGCAATCTCGATCGCAGGGTTGAGGCTGTCACCCCAATTGACGATCGCCATCTTGCCAAAGATTTACAAGAAATTCTCGGAGTAATGCTTGCCGATAATCGCCAAGCTTGGGACTTACAGCCTGATGGACGTTACATTCAGCGCCGTCCTGCCCCTGATACTCCCCAATCGAGTTCTCAGAAGATATTTATGGAAATGGCTCTCAACCCTGGGACAACCAGTGACTAAGTATGAGTGGTGCATGATGCGTGGTTTAATTATGAATTGAATCGTCTTCCTTGTCTCCCTTGTCCCCCTTATCTTTTACTAACAATTAACAACTATCAACAGTCCTCCCTACATTCCATCGTAGGACAGAGGTAATTTTACCTTGAACAAAAATATACTGTGAAAATCAATAGTTTACGATCGTCCGTCCTGGTAATCTTATTCGGTTTAAAATGCTGATGTTATCTTGCGAACCTTCCATTGTCAGAGTCTTGGTTGTAGACGATCACGAACTTACTCGTCTCACTCTGAAGCTAGCGATCGCTCACCAGGAAAATTTAGAACTAGTAGGATTAGCCAGTAACGGCAAAGAAGCTGTAGAAATGACGCAGCGCTTTCATCCAGATGCAGTTGTGCTTGACTTGCAAATGCCAGTTATGGATGGTTGGAGTGCTGCTGCCAAGATTAAAGATATTCAGCCAAAGACTCAAATTATTGCTTATTCTTCTGTAGAAGATCCAAAACTCCACGACCGTCAAGCAATTGCCTGCTTTGATGCAATTTGCAAGAAAGACATTGCTACTCCAGAATTGATGAATATCATTAAAGAATTAAAACAACAAGAAATAAATCGCTCGTAAACAATGGTTTGAACAAGATGAGTTCGGAGCGGGCAATATGATTTGTTAGCACTGGAAAGCGATTCTAGAAATCGGCTTCCGGTGCTTTTCCTTTAGAGCGCAGGAAATAATAGATTAGTTGGTCGCGTTGTTAGGAAAAGTGCGCTTAAATTCATCAAGTAAGTCGTCCATTTCTTCTAAAGCTTGATTGACATCTATTCTTAGTGTGCCTAAGTTAGGTTGTTCTAACAAGCGTAACAATGATTCGCGTTTTTCTTTAAGTAACACAATTCTTGCTTTCAAAGTTTCAATATCCATCGTTGAGTCCTTGTTTGATTCTGCCCTTATTGTAGTAGAAATCAAAAGTCAAAAGCCAAAAGTTAAAAGTTAAAAGTTATAATTATTCCACCCATTACGCTTCACATATTACTGACAAATGTTAACTGACAACTGACAACTGATTACTGATTACTGATTACTGCTCCCTACTCCCTACTATTTGATTCACCAGATTCTAGTCGTTTAGCAGTAAAAGCAATTTCTCTAGCTGTCGTACCCATACTGAGTTTACCTGCTATCCTTTCTGACTGAAACTGACTAGAAATCGCGATCGCATTTACAACTGTTGCTACAGGTCGGCGACAGATTGTTGCTAAAGGGACATTACCAGTTAACTGCAAGGTGCGATCGCTTAGTTTTCCTGTGAGAGTTGGTCTTTTTTCTCCAACTCTAGCCTTGTGCGAGCTACTCTCTGCTAATAATAAAGACCCGTTTAAGTAAATACCAGATTGCTGTATGTCTAACACCAAGTTTGATAGCTCTAGACAATCAGGCAAATTTTGGTCGAGAGACAACAGATAACGCCCTTGAATTGATATTTGTGCTTTAAGATTAGCCTCACCATACGCAGAAACAACTTTAAATAACAGTAAGACCGAACCAATTGCAATACCGTAAAAAGCTAAAGATTTGAGGTTGAAATGGTTTTTCATGACAATTGGTTGTTGGTTGACGGTTGACAGTGACTAGAATTGTCTTGTTCCCCTACTCCCCTGCTCCCTACTCCCTGCTCCCTGCTCCCCAATCAAGGTGAGAACTGACTTGACTATGGCGACGGGCAATTAGCAAGGAAGATTGACACTGGATTGCTAATTCATCTGTATACCTGCCTAGAGTTTGTCGTTCGATTCCCCAAGCGCGACTCATGCCAACTATGGTTAAATCGACACGGGCTGATGCTTCTACGACTGCTAGAATCGGTTCGGAAGTTTCTTTTGGTTGAATTATAGAAATGCGATCGCGCATTTTCTGCGGCAGTTGTTGCATAACATTACGTAACTCGTAACTGAACTCGCTTGGCGCTGGTGTCGCTGGTGTTGCTTGCAGTACTGACAAAAATGCCGTGTCGCAATTCGCTAGCAGGCGTAGAGCTATGACTAACGCTAGGTCATCGTGAATATTGCCAATATAAGGCACTAGCAGCGATTCTACGTTTTGTTTGCCGCGATCGATGTATACGGCTACGTCTACTGGAGCAAGGCTGAGAATTTGACCGACACGCCCGCCTAATCGATTGTTACTAAAAGCCGGACGATGCCAACCAACAACGATTAAACTAACGCTGTCAAGTTTGGCAATCTCGGTTGTAGCTCTCGCAACGTCGTTGCTGACGCGCACGATGGGATGAATAAGAGAGCGTATTGACGGTGGTTCTAGAGTTTGGATTAATTCTTCTAGCTGTTGATAGCGCTCTTGAATTAACCTGTCAGCGGCTTCTGGAGTGCTTTGGAAAGCGTAGTCTTCTTCAATTTCAATCAAACTGAGCGGATGGACGATCGCAGAAGACGATTGCCCGCCAGCGATCGCTGCTGCTAATTGCAACAGTCCTTGTTGAGTACTGGGATTTGCTACTGGGACTAAAATTCTATACGCCGGAGTTACAGGCTCTATACCACCTGCTTGCTGTGGTTCTGGTTCTACCAAATCTAATTTAATCAGTCGTTTCGGATACGTCCATTCCAGCAACGGTGAGGTCATAAACGTTGTCACCAATGCCATAATTACCAGCATGGTAAATAGTAAAGGCGAGATCACACCTAGACTCAAACCAATGTTAAGGACGATCAGCTCTGTCAAGCCACGGGTATTCATTAACCAACCCAATGCTGATGCTTCTCGTTTATCGATGCCACTGACACGCGCCGCTACATAAGTACCGATGTACTTTCCCGCGATCGCCACTACTAGAACTAATAAACACAACAGCCATAATTCAGGGCGGTTGAGCAAACCAATTTGGGTTCTGATCCCGCTGTATGCAAAAAAGACGGGGAGTAAAAAGATTAAAACGAAGTCTTCTGTCTTTTGGGCAATCTCCCGCACCAGATCGTGGTCTTTGGGCATGACTGCACCGACTAAGAACGCCCCAAAAATCAAGTGAATGCCAATGACTTCGGTAATTAAAGCAGAGATTACCACCCCCATGTAAATGCAAGCTAAGAGAAATTGCGTCAAACGTCCGGTACGATGAAAGAGTTTGGCAAGATACCGTAAACACCAGCGCCCTGCTGTCACCATCAAGCCTATATAGACGATCGCCGCAATAATTGTCGGAATAGCCTTGACAAAATCACCTTCTTTTGCAACTGCGATCGCCACTGCCAAGACGCACCAAGCCGTGACATCATCTACTGCCGCACACGTTAGCGCCAGCGTACCCAAGCGCGATCGCTGCAAGTTATTCTCGGTAATAATCCGCGCTAAGACTGGAAATGCCGTAATTGACATTGCTGCGCCCAGAAACAGGGCAAAAGCAGTAAAGGAGACACTCCCATCAGATACCAGAGGATAGAGGATGATGGCTGAGAGCGTCCCTAAAGAAAAAGGCACTAAAATACTGACGTGAGAAGTAAGAATTGCTATATCTAACTGTCCGCTCAAGTATTTAGGATTTAGCTCTAAGCCAATCAAAAACATGAAAAAGATCAGTCCGATCTGAGACAGCACGTTCAAGTAAGGAAGCGTTTCAGATGGAAATAAAGCTGCAGCAAGATCTGGGGCAATTAGACCAAATAGCGAGGGTCCAAGCATAATTCCCGCGATGATTTCGCCTATGACCAGCGGTTGCTTGATCCAGCGACATCCCATTCCCACAATCCGCGAGAGTGCTATGACGATCAGCACTTCAATTAAAACGAGAATGACTGCGTGCATAACTTCCTCCAGCAGCAGATGCCCCTATGATGATCTTTTAATCATCTCTGTAGTGTCAACTAATTAGCGATTTACTGCGGGGGTACGCGCCAAACATCGATTGTGCCATTACCAGTCCCGCTGACTAATGTTTGTCCCCTGGGGCTGAAGGCGACGGCATTAAAATATTCTGCATTTCCAGTCACGTAGCCAATTAAGGTGCGGCGTAACGTGCCTGTCTCCAGATTCCACAGCTTGACAACGCGATCGCTACTGTTACTTGCCAGTGTTTTACCATCAGGGCTGATAGTAACAGAAGTTACTACGCTGCGATCGCTGCTCAAGGTACGAACGATCTGACCTGTATTCAGATTCCACAGCTTAATTATCCCATCACTACTGCCACTAGCAATTTGTCCGTTGTTGCTCGTAGCTAGGGAAAACACGTTACCAGCACCACTGAGAGTCCGAATCAATTTACCTGTATTCAGATTCCACAGCTTAATCGTCTCGTCGCTGCTACCAGTGGCAAGAATTTGTCCATCTCGGCTGATAGCAACAGCATTGACATCGCCGGAATGTCCGTTGAGGTTACGCAGCAATTGACCTGTATTCAAATTCCATAGCTTGACAATTCCGTCATTGCTCCCACTTGCCAAAGTTTGTCCGTCGGTCGCGATCGCCACTGAATTAACATGGTTTAATCCGCCACTGAGAGTTTGGATCAGTTTACCCGTGTGAGGATTCCACAACTTGATAGTGCGATCGCCACTCCCACTAGCCAGAATTTCTCCATCTGGACTTATCGCCAGGGAATGGACGTGACCTGAGTGTCCGGTCAAAAGACGCTGTAGTTTATTCGTGTTGAAATTCCAAATCTTAATTGACCCATCACCGCTACCAGTAGCGAAGGTTTGCCCATTAGGGCTGAAGGTGACACAATTATAGTTAGTAAAAATCGGCGCGTTTACACTCAGAGGAGCGCGGTGAGCATCAACTGAACGTCCACCTGTCGATCTTTCTAGTAGTAAGCTGCTCGGTAAACTCCGCATCACCGCAAATACATCGGCTGGAAATACTCCAAATCGACTGTAGGCATAGATTTGAGTTCCAACTAAAAAAAGTAGAAGAGTTGCACCACCTGCAACTAAAGCGCTGAGATTGCGCGGATGTAATCTAATTGGTGGTAGCGATCGCCTGCGGGTAGGAGTAGAACTAAACCGTTGGAGTTGTTGTAAGTCGTATAGTACTTTGTCTGCCGATTGGTAGCGATCGCTTATTTGGGAACGCACCATCTTATCTAAAATTGCTGCTAGGTGAGGTGAAACTTGGGCGCGATCGCGCCAGATCGCTTCCCCATCTGCATCTTCGCTTAATTCGCTTGGCGCAACTCCAGTCAAAGCTTGAATTGCCGACATTCCCAGCGCATAAATATCGCTAGCATAACGCGGTCTGCCTCTGGCTTGCTCGATTGGCATATATCCCGGTGTGCCGATCGCGCGCGTGAAAGTAACTTGTCCGTTTCCAACAACTATCTGAGTATTAACTTGCTTGACTGCCCCAAAGTCAATTAAAATCGATCTCCCGTCTTTGTGTCGTCGAATTATATTACTGGGTTTGATATCTCGATGAATGACTTGACTCTGGTGGACAAAATTCAAAATTTCTAGTACATCTACAAGCAGATTGAATACCTCCGCTTCTGGTAGCCGCTGACCGTCTGCCAGTAACGTACTTAAGGGATAACCTTCAACGAGTTCCTGTACTAAATAAAATTCTTCGTTTTCAATAAAATAATCGAGTAAGTCTGGAGTTTTCTCGTGTCTTCTTCCCAAACTTTCTAAAACTCTAGCTTCAGAATCAAATAATAGTTTTGCTTCTCGTAATGTATTTGGATCGTTGCTTGCTGGTTTCAAGCGTTTCACCACGCACTGTCTTTTCATTCTGCGCAGGTCTTCAGCGAGGTAGGTTTCCCCATAGTAGCCGCGTCCTAATTGGCTGATAATGCTGTAGCGCCCGTCTAGCAGTGTACCTAGCATTAGTTGATTTTATCTAACAGCAGAGCGTCCATATTGTTACGAAGCAGGCGATCGCAGTTAAACACAAAATACGTCTTCTTTTTACCACTGTCATCTGCCCTCTGCCTTATCTTCACTTTGACGAGGCTAATTTGTCGGCAATGCGGGTAGTTTCTGGCAGACGATATTTTGGCGTACATTGCAAAACATAATCGATCGCGGTGGCTAAGCTGACTCGATGCCCGCTAGAAATATATAGTGGTTTTGTCCCAGTTCTGGTTCTAAGTACTGCACCAATAGTTTCTCCTTTATCGGTTAATAGTTGCCAACTACCTCGTGCTTCTGGGACTTCTTGATGTTTGCCAATCAGTAGAGACTTGGCTACGCCTATAGTTGGTATATCCACAATTAGCCCTAAATGACAAGCGATCCCGAATCGGCGCGGATGAGCAATTCCCTGACCGTCACACAAAATTATATCGGGCGTAATGTTAATTTTTTCCAGAGCATCGAGAACGGCGGGAACTTCCCGAAATGATAAGAATCCTGGGATATAAGGAAAACTTGTCGGACGACGTGCGATCGCTGTTTCTTGGAGTTGCAGACTGGGAAAACTCAGCACGGCAACCGCAGCTCGACTTATCGTACCATTTGCCTCAAAACCCATATCTACGCCTGCAACATACTGTATCGGTGTCTGAATTTTATCTGTAGTAATAATTTCACCTCGTAATTTTTCTTGAATTGCGATCGCTTCTGCTGTAGTTAAAGTCCAAGTATGGCGTTGGTTAATTTTCATGAATCAGTTGTCAGTTATCAGTTGTCAGCGAATCGCGCTCCAGGGATAGGCTTATCTTAAGATTTTTAGCAATTTTCCCCAAATTATATTATTTGAGTGCTTAATACAATTAAAGCTAAACAGTAGAAATTAGTAATGAATGATTGGTATTTAGTAATTGAATCAATAAGTAGACAGCGATTGGACTTTTCATGTAGCCACTAGCCACTCTCTACTAATAACTGATTTATGAGAAACAGCGATTATCTTAAAACAAGTTTGCCTTTTGCTGGCGGGATCGTTTTATTAATTATTGCCTTTATTTTTCGTCCTTTTGCGATCGTTAATGCAGGTCAAAGAGGCGTAATGATGCAATTTGGCAAAGTTCAAGAGGGAATTCTGGATGAAGGATTACATGTGATTATACCTTTTGTTACCACGGTTAAAACTTTGAGCGTGCGCGTTCAGAAAAGTAGTTTTAATGCTGATGCTGCTTCTAAAGATTTGCAAAAAGTCACCACAGAACTAGCTGTTAACTGGCACATCGATCCTACACAGGTCAATAAGATTTTTCAACGAGTCGGGGATGAAGAACAAATCGTTGACGGGATCGTTACTCCAGCCGTCTCTGAAGTTCTCAAAGCGGCAACTGCAAAAAAAACTGCGGAAGAAATTATTACCAAAAGAACAGACTTAAAAGCAGAAATTGACGATGCTCTAAAATCTCGTCTGGGAGATTATGGAGTCATGGTAGACGACGTTTCTCTAGTGAATTTTTCCTTCTCGCCAGAGTTTAGCAAAGCTATTGAGTCAAAACAAATTGCCGAACAAGAAGCCAAGCAAGCAGATTTTGTTGCCTTAAAAGCGACAAAAGAAGCACAAGCAGAGGTTAACCGTGCTAAAGGACAAGCAGAAGCGCAAAGATTGCAGCGACTTACTTTGACTCCAGAAATATTGCAAAAACAAGCAATTGAAAAATGGGATGGGCATTTTCCTACAGTCGTGAGCGGTAACAGTAGTCTACCTTTAATAAATATCAATCCTGCCGATCTGAACAATAAAAAATGATGATGAGCGCTTGATTGTTTGTTGTTGGTTGCTAAAGAGTAGCTGGTGGAACCGGTAATTAGCGGCTGGAATCTTTTCTAGTCACCAGCCACGCTTTCACTAGCCACTTTCTACTGATAACTGACAATTTTATCCAGACGTTACATGTAACGTCTCTACACTGACAACTGATAACTGTTACTTAAATTTTCGCTTACATTCATAATATCTCTTGTACTCTTCGTCTAAATTCTCTCGATTGGGAAACTTTTTATACAAGATTTTTTACTTGAGTGGCTGTAAGCTCCTATGTTAGTTATTTATATTTAAAAATTACAGAAAAACATTTATACCTAACTTTCTTTTATTCTACGTAAAATGAATGCCTATTCCTAAAGATATAAATCAACTGGTATAGTGAGACACTTTTTATTTGCGCTAGGTGCCTTAATACTAGTTAGTGGATAGAACGTTCTATTTAATAGCACCAGTCTTGGTGGAATGCATTAGTTACTGGGTGCGGGTGCTGACCGTTAAGCCCCGCTTGCCCATTTCACTTGACTGTGGTGCTTCAGAGTGAGTCCCTAAGTCCGTAAGATTGTCCAAATCAAATAGGAATAAGGCAAAACAATGAAACCGCTGATTTCTCCAGAAGAACTTGCGACTTTAGTGCAGCAGGAGCCAATAGCGATCGTTGACACTCGCGCTCCAGAAGAGTACGCAATTGCCCATATTCCTGGCGCAGTCAATATTCGCGAGATTTTTACTTATTTAGCTGCCTCTACACCTGAAGGATTGAATAGCCTGCACGCGGAATTTGCCAAACTTTTAGGCGCAGCTGGTATTTCAGGTAGAGAAAAGATTGTCATCTACGAAGAGGCAATGAATAAAGGCTTTGGACAATCTTGTCGAGGATACTTTCTGCTGAAGTATTTTGGTTGTCAGCAAGTATCCGTATTGCATGGCGGTTATCAAGCTTGGTTGAAGATGGGGTTGCCGACAACTGCGGAAGTTCCTACGCCAGAACCAACAACGTTTGTGATGGACATCGATCCGGCAATTATGGTGACTACAGAACAGATGTTGCAATCTTTGGACGACCCAGCCATTATCAAGTTAGACGTGCGCGATCGCGATGAGTGGATGGGTGAGAGTTCTTCTCCCTATGGTGTAGATTTCTGTCCCCGCAAAGGTAGGATTCCCGGTGCGGTTTGGATTGAGTGGTATGACTTTATGGTTCCCAACGCTGAAATTCCTACATTTCGTTCTAAAGAAGAAATTTTAGCGATGTGTGAGAAGGTGGGCATTACTCCAGAGTCAACGGTGTATGTCTACTGTTTCAAAGGCTCTCGCGCCTCCAACACCTTAATCGCCCTTCAAGAAGCGGGAATTAAAAATGTGAGAAACTATTTTGCTTCTTGGAATGAATGGTCTCGCGATCCATCTTTGCCAATTGAGACAGGCAAACCAGTTAACAGTTATCAGTTATCAGTTAACAGTTAACAGAGGGAGCAGGGAGCAGGGAGCAGGGAGCAGGGAGCACAGGGAGCAGAGGGGCAGAGGGGCAGGGAGCAGAGGGGCAGAGGAGCAGAGGGGCAGAGGAGCAGAGGAGCAAGGGAGCAAATACCAACTACCAATTACCAACTACCAACTACCAACTACCAACTACCCATTACCCATTACCCATTACCAATTGCCTTTGTAGTTGATACATACGGTTGAATAATTGCCAGCAATATTTTTCTGATAAGCCGCAGGTCACTGCACCTCTAAGAACTACATCAAAATACCAGTCGTTCGGGGGCATCTCTGTTGTTAGTTTATTCACGACAACGTATGTCCTCACGCCTTTGTAGATACGTTCTCGGCTATGAACGCTGATTCTTTCGTGACGATACCAATTTTCGGAGACTCCCTCACGGCGATCGAGGGCTTGGCTCAGGCGTTTTGGTAGCATGTACAATACCCCTTCCACGCTGGCTGTTTCATCGGGGACGACATCCAATACACCAGAGTTTCGCAACGGAGAGTAGGAATAAAAGCCCAACCTGTAGCCTTTGAGAGTCGCAGGACCGATCGCGTATACGTGTGTTTTTTCACCGAGCGATCGCTTTAAATCTACCGGACACATGCAAGAGCCGTAAGCAAAATAGTAAAACATCGGTTCGCGTTGCTGTTGCTGACTCAAATAGGCATTGCCGATCGCGTTTTTACCGATAGTTTCATCGGTGCTTGCTACCTCTTGCAACTGTCCTAGCCTGCTCATAAGCTCATGATATTACTTGCTATTAGCATCATATTATCAGACTTTTAGCCTAAAGTCACATAACTTGATAGGCTAACCGTTGATTGGTAATGGGTAATGGGTAATTGGTAGTTGCTCCTCTGCCTCTGCCCCTCTGCTCTCTTCTCCCCTGCTCGTGCGCTCCCTTACATTGACAAACTCAGCTGAGAACCATTTTGAGTCTTGACGACTTCGATACGGGCTTGGAAAGCTTCTTTGAAGTAGGGCATGTGTGTCACTGCCAGAATGCAAGAAAAGTCAGCAGCGATCGCGTTGACTGCGGCAATTAGGCGATCGCAACCTTCTTGGTCTTGCGTGCCAAACCCCTCATCAACAATCAATAATTGTAAAGATGCTCCTGCTCTTTGGGCTAACAATCTCGCTAGCGCTAGTCTAATGGCAAAGTTAATCCGAAATGCCTCGCCCCCAGAATAGGTTTCGTAAGGTCTGGTTCCCCGTGCATCGGCAATTAAAATATCTAAAGTATCGATCGTTTTGGCATTTTTTTTCGCTGCGCGTCCGCTACGTCCGGTTTTTTGGGTAATAAATTGGACATGTAACTGGTTGGCAGACAGCCGTGCTAATAATTGGTTGGTTTCTGCTTCTAGTTGAGGCAGCAGATTTTCAATCATCAGCGCTTGAATGCCATTTTTACCAAACGCTTGCCCTAATTCTTGATAAACTCGCTGTTGCCGACGAGCGACTTGGAGCTGTTGCTGCTGTTGTTCTTGTTGAGCCTGCATTGCGGCTAACTGCTGAGATTGCTGCTGCAAGCGTCCTAACTGACTGAGGAGATCGTCGAGTTGGCGGCGACGAAACGCCAATTGCGATTCTAGAGTTTGAATTTCAGTTGTGGTGTTGGGAGACTGTTCTAATTTATGAATAACTTCTTCAATCTGAACGGCAAGAACTTGCCGTTCGGCGGTTCTGGCTTGTACGGCTTCAGCTAAATCGCGCGATCGCTGCTCTAGTTGAGGATACTGTTCTTGAGCTGAGAGTAGTTGTTGATAGCTCAATTGCCACGCTTGGGCTTGTCGAATTGCCGTTCTTAGGGCGCTGTGTCGATCCGGATCGTAACCGATTTCGTCAATCCGATCGGCGATCGCGGCTATTTGTTTGGCACATTCAGACTCAACTTGGTATTGCTCGATTTGCTGAGACAAATCGTCAATTTGCGTTCTCATCTCCGGTTGTCGGGCGATAATTTGTGCCTGTCGCTTTTGAGCATCTTTAATTTGTGCCTGTCGCACTTCTGCCCATCGCAATTTATCGACCTCACTCCGTGCTAAAGCATGGCTTTCTTCGCTGTAGTTGAGTCGCTGAAGTTGAGAATTGAGTTCGTTTAATTCTGCCTGTAAATCGGCAGCGTAGTCTCCTTGGGCTAGCGATCGCTCTAGATGTTGTTTTTCCGCTGCAATTTGTTCTAAGCGACTTTGCAACTCATCGCTAGCAGATAGTTGTGCGATGACTTGTCCCCGTTGCTCTCGTAAAGCATCGTATTGGGTAAGTTTCTGCGCGACTTCCCGATATCGTCGTCGCAGTTCTTGAATTTCAGTTTCCGTGACTACCAGTTGTTCTCGGACAACTATAAATTGTTCTTCAGTATCCCTTTTCTGTTCTTTGGTTTTGTCTACTACGCGGTTCCAATGATGTTCGTCCAAAGGACGCTCGCACAAGGGGCATACCGCATCCGGTACGGACAGCATCTGAATTTTTTGCTCGACTTCTCCTAATTGCTTTTCAAATTCTCGTTGTTGCTCTTGCAGGCGTTCTAAAAAATGGCGGCGTTCCTGTCCTTTTTCCCGTACCCGTTCGATATAGACTTTATCTTTCTCTAGCTGCTCGATTTGGACTGCTACTTCTGTCGCGGTTTGTTGTAACTGTGACTGAGTCGATTGCTGCTGGCTCAAGGTAATTTGTTGCGTTTCCAGTTCTTCGAGTTTCGCAGTTAACCGCGCTTGGACTTTATCAATTTGAGCTTGCAGGGTATTACGCCGCTGGATCAGAGGAGAGACTTGGAGTTGCAGCCGATCTAAAATTGCCAAGCGATCGCGGGCGGCGGCGAGTTGTAAGACTCCTGCTTCTACTTCTGCCGATTTGCTCAGAGCTTGTTGGGTTTCCTGTTCTTGCTGTTGTAAGATAACTAGTTGACCTTCAGCACGTTGTAATTGGCGCTGAAGTTCGTTGACTTGCTGTACGAGTTGTTGCTGTAATCGAGTGTGCTGTTGTTGGGCGTGGCTGTATTCCTGAAATTTAGTGCTGAATTCTTCTTCCTGCCCTAAGAGATCTTGATAGTGTTGGTATCCGGCTTGAATTTCCGGCTCTCGATCTAAAATCTCTGCTACAGCTGCCAGTTGAGACTCGATCGCGAAATGCTCTTGTTGGAGGCGATCGCGATCCACCGTTAGATTTTGAGATTGCTGTTTGAGGAAACTTAATTGTTGTTCCCAGTTTTGTTGTTGGCTGCGAATGACTTGTAAGCTTTTGAGTTGAATGTCATCAAAAGCTTGTTCCTGCTGCAACTGGTTGACTTGAGCTTCAATTTCTGCTAGTTGAGTGGCGATCGCTTCTTGTTGTTGTAGTTGGGTGGCAAGCGATTGCAAAGCCTGTTCTAATTGATCGGCTTGAGCGCGGAAAGATTTCGACAGATCTTTTGCCCGTTCTTCTAGTTCGTCATAACGATGCAGTTTGAGTAACTCCGCCAAAATTTCTTTGCGCTCGTTTGGGCGCTTGAGCATGAATTCATCAGCTCGTCCCTGACGCAAATAAGCTGAGTTAATAAATGTTTCGTAGTCCAGCTTAACGTGTTCTAAAATTAATGACTGAGTGGCTCGAACTCCCTTTTCAGTTAGCGAGCGAAAGCCTTGTGGCGTTTCAACTTGAAACTCTAGGGAACTGCTTTGTCCTCGGTAACGGGTACGAATCACGCGATATTTGTGGCGATCGCTGTAAAACAGAAAATCAACCCGTACTTCTTTAGCTCCGGAGTGGATAATATCATCTTCGGCGACAGCACGACTCTGACCCCAAACCGCCCAGGTAATTGCTTCGAGTAGAGACGATTTACCCGCGCCATTCGAGCCACATATACAGGCAATATGTAACCCGCTAAAATCAAGAGTCGTCTCGCGATAACTGAGGAAGTTTTTGAGTATAAGTTGGACTGGAATCATTTAGGCTACTGCACCACACCCTCGATCTAGAAATAACAGTACAGATGCACTGTTACCTAGTTTATTGTAGTAAAAATTCGTCATTCGTCATTCGTCATTAGCCATTCGTCATTTGCGATCGATAATTTTTCGACTCCTGTACGAGCGGGTTTAATCGTAAATCTATTTGTTTTAGTACGAGTATCTTCAAAAAAACCGCCCCTACGACTGTCGACTCCCAATTACTATTCTCGATCGCTTATTGCTCATTAGCCATTAGTTATCGGTTATAACATCAACCTACGTCTTAGTTGTAGTAAAAGCAAATCCCTCATAGTTCATCCCGATTAGAGAGATGCACAACTTGTTTTTACTTTACCTAAGTAAAGCACGCTAACAGATCGCGGATAATAAACGAAAAAAGAAGTCAAAAGTCAAAAGTCAGAAGTCAAAAGTCAAAATTTGAGACCGACCACTTGCCACGAAAGACAAATGACCAATGACCAATGACAAAGGAGGACTAAACCAATGACGGCGAAAAAAATTTTGATGCTGGTTGGTGACTACGTAGAAGATTATGAAGTCATGGTTCCATTCCAGGCGCTACAGATGGTAGGACATACAGTTCATGCTGTCTGTCCTGATAAAAAAGTAGGGGAAAAGGTACGCACGGCGATACACGATTTTGAAGGCGACCAAACTTACAGCGAGAAGCCAGGACATAACTTTGCCTTAAACGCCTCCTTCGATGAAGTTAAAGCCGAAAACTACGACGCTTTAGTTATACCAGGTGGTAGAGCGCCAGAATACATCCGTCTAAATCAAAAAGTTTTGGATATCGCACGCCACTTTGCCCAAACCAACAAACCAATTGCGGCAATTTGTCACGGCTTACAAGTCCTAGCAGCAGCCGATGTTTTACAAGGTAAGAGTTGTACTGCATACCCAGCCTGCGGACCCGATGTGATGAAAACTGGTGGTTTATACGTTCACATTCCTCCAGACGAAGCAATGGTGGATGGTAATTTGGTTACAGCACCCGCATGGCCCGCTCATCCTAACTGGTTAGCAGAATTTCTCAAGTTGCTGGGAACCAAAATCGAGCATTTATCAGGGAGCAGGGAGCAGGGAACAGGGAGCAGGGAGCAGTTATCGAGTAAAAGTTAGCAGGTAAAAGTTGGGGATTCTAACTCTCACTAACAAAGTTAAAGAATGATTCTTAGTTCGTGGGAAGTGTAGATCGCTATGGCTAAGCATTAGAAGTCGAGCAGTGGCAGCATTATCTGTTGCCTCACAATGGAAAAAGCTCTTGGGAGTCTTGCCGTGTTTCGACCCCAAGAGCTTTTTCTTTAATACCACTCCTCACACACAACTTTAGTTTAGGCTACTCCTCTAGTAGAAAACAGTAGCGGGTGACACTTTAGAAATTGGTTATCAGTTATCAGTTGTCAGTTCTCGGTTAAAGAAAAAGCTCCTGGGAGTCTTGCCGTGTTTCGACCCCAAGAGCTTTTTCTTTATTACCATTTCCTCACACACAACTTTAGATTAGACGATCCTCTGGGATAAAACAGTATAGAGGGACACTTTACAGATTGGTTAATGGTTCATAGCTAATGGCTAATAGTAGGCATTTGAGTTAACAATGAGCAATTAGCGCTCGATAATTAGCAATGAATGCAATTCGGACTACTCAACTGTGTCGGAGTTTTGGTAGTGTCACGGCTTTGGACAACTTATCGCTGGAAGTTCCACAGGGAATTGTGTTTGGCTTTTTGGGGGCGAATGGTTCTGGTAAAACCACGACAATTAGGCTTCTACTAGGAATTTTAGAGCCAACGGCTGGTCGAGCTGAGGTGCTGGGTTTCGATTGCCGTACCCACTCCTACGCCATTCGCCAGCGCACGGGTGCTTTGCTAGAACACCCAGGACTTTACGAACGACTCAGCGCAGAAGATAACTTAGAATTTTACGCCCGAGCTTGGCGCATTCCTACAGCCAAAAGGCGAGCGCGGATTCAAGAATTACTTTCACACATGGGTTTGTGGCAGCGCCGCCATCAAAGAGTAGGAGAATGGAGTCGGGGCATGAAACAAAAACTCGCGATCGCTAGGGCGATGTTACATTCTCCGCCATTAATCTTTCTCGACGAACCCACCATCGGACTCGATCCCGTCGCTGCTGCTGCTTTGCGCGACAACATTCAGGAAATGGTAGCGCAGGAAGGAGTGACAGTATTCTTAACGACTCACAACTTGGCAGAAGCCGAAAAATTGTGTCAGCAAGTCGGCGTGATTCGTCAAGGTAAACTTTTAGCAGTAGGACATCCCGATCGGTTGCGATTGCAAGCTGGCAATCCCAAACTAGAAATTATCGGACGTGGATTTACAGCGAATGCGATCGATTGGTTAGAGTCTCAACCGCTCATTGCTGAGATTGACATTTCTAAAATTAACAATGAGAGCGATCGCTTAACTATTTCCCTACATCAACTCATCAGTTCTGCTCCCATCGTCAAAATGTTAGTCCAAGCTGGAGTAGAAGTAGAAGAAGTTCGCAAAGTCAGCCCTACGCTGGAAGAGGTTTTCTTAAGCTTGATGGAACAGTAGAGGAGCGAGGAGTGGGGAGCGAGGAGTGAGGGGAAGAAGAGAGCTGGGGAAGCTGGGGGAGAGCGGGGAGAAAAAAATTCTCCCTTGTGTCCTCCCAAACTTCCCAAACTTCCCAAACTTCCCACACCCCACACCCCACACCCCACACCCTTTCTTCACTAGCCACCAGCCACTAGCCACTAACCACTCCCGACTCCCCCGCTTCTGGTTTCAGTAAAGGAAAGGCGATCGCATCCCGAATGCTGGCACAATCAGTTAAGAGCATGACGAGGCGATCGATCCCGATGCCTACACCGCCTGTAGGTGGCAAACCGTACTCTAAAGCTGTTAAAAAGTCTTCGTCTACTCCGTGTGCTTCTAAGTCTCCGGCTGCTTTACGGGCTGCTTGAGCTTCTAATCGCTGTCTTTGATCGATCGGATCGCTCAACTCAGAAAATCCGTTGGCGGTTTCACGTCCAGCGACGAATAACTCAAATCGCTCTACTAAACCAGGCTTCGAGCGGTGAGGCTTGGAAAGTGGCGAAATTTCCACTGGATAATCGATGACATATGTAGGTTGAATCAGCGTGGCTTCGCAAGTTTGTTCAAACGCCTCATTCAAGAGTTTGCCAATCGAAGCACATTCCTCAACTGCTTGAATTCCCGCTTGTTTCGCCGCAGCCTTTGCCTCATCTAAACTTGAGAAAGCATTAAAGTCTAATCCTGTTTTCTCTTGTACGAGATCGTGCATCGTAACCCTGCGCCACGGGGGTGTGAGATCGATCGCCTCACCTTGATAGGTAATTTGCAGCGTGCCTAAGACTTCCTGCGTCACTGTAGTGATGATATTTTCTACCAACTGCATGATGTCGTGATAATCAGCGTAGGCTTGGTAAATTTCAATGGAAGTAAATTCTGGGTTGTGGCGGGTAGAAACGCCCTCGTTACGAAAAATTCGCCCCAATTCAAATACTTTCTCAAATCCACCCACGACCAACCGCTTGAGATGGAGTTCTGTGGCAATCCGCAGATACAAATCCATTTCTAGGGTGTTGTGATGCGTGATGAAGGGACGAGCATCAGCCCCGCCTGCTTCTGCTTGTAGTACGGGAGTTTCAATTTCAATAAAACCCTGCTGCTCCAAAAAGCGGCGAATTCTTGCCGTAATTTGAGCGCGACGGCGAAAAGTTTGGCGGACTTCTGGATTGACGATTAAATCTACGTAGCGCTGACGATAGCGCTTAGCTACATCAGTCAAGCCATGCCACTTATCGGGTAAAGGAAGTAAAGACTTGGTAAGAATAGCGTATTGGTTAACAAAAACCGATAATTCGCCCTTTTCCGTGCGTTTGATCGTCCCTTTTGCGCCTAAAATGTCTCCTGCGTCTGTCAGTTGCTTTAGATGGTTGAAGGCATCTGGATCGATCTCTGCCATCGCAGTATCGATTCTTTTTTTATCTAGATATAGCTGGATCGTGCCAGTCTCGTCTTGCAAGCCGAAGAAAGCCAGTTTGCCAAAAACGCGGCGCGCGATGATTCTACCCGCGATCGCCACTTCTATTTCTACCTCTTCCCCACTGGGTAAGTCGGCATACTTTTCTTGTAATTGAGCTGCATGGTGGGTAGATTCCCAACGATAAGCATAGGGATTTAAACCCAACTGCCGCAACTGCTCGACTTTCTCTAACCGCGTGGCACGGATATCTTCTTCTGCCATGACTACTTTCCTAAAGGGAACGCACTGATAAAGGGACGCAATCTTTGATTATAAAGAATTTGTCATTTGTCATTCGTCATTGGTCGTCGCTCCCTGCTCCCTGCTCCCTGCTCCCTTTTTTTATTCGATCGATCTCGCGTTGTAGTTCTTCAATTTGACGGCGTAAATCCTCTGTTGCGGCAGATGGGGATGATTCTGTTTGTACGTTAACTGCGTTTTGAGCGGGCGATCGCGAATAATTTCCTTGGCGAATTTGACGATATTCGGCAGAATTTGCCCATTGTTGCAGATAAGTTATCCTTTCTACCGCAAACGGGTGCGTCAAAAACAAATTTTGGGGAAAGTTATTGTAGAGCAGAAATTTATAAACTTGGTTCAAGCTATCTTGGTCGAGTTCTTGGAATCTTTCTGCTTGCCGGATAAACTCGTCTAAGCTGCATTCGTGACCGTACTGTATGCTACCCCCAGCTAGCTTCATCATCGTTTGCATGACTGGTTTGAGATCGTCCATCACCATCAAGGCTGCTCGATCTGCTGATAGCTCGGCTTTCCGCTTCCATTCGTAGAAGGCAAATACCAATCCACTACTGACTAAATTCCCCAAACCTAGAGTTCTAGCTCCAATATAGTTAGCCGTGGAAATCACCCAAGTTGCCATTTGAATCAAAATTGTATGACCGCATTTGAGATGTCCTAATTCGTGTGCTATCACCGTGCGAATTTCTGTAGGAGTCAAAAGATCCAACAGTCCAGTGTTGAGAACGATATTAGGCTCCTCCTGACCGAGAGCATAGGCATTGACGACGGGAGTTTGAGACACGAACAAAACTGGTTCTGGAGAAATATCTAAATCTCGAACGCATTCGCGAAAAATTTGGTAGACGCTAGAATACTGGCGCGCTCCCACTTGAATGCTGTTGCCCATGTGATAGACCATTTGGGGGCGTTCGTAGAAAAATTTGATGAATTGTGTCGCTACCAAATCAAAACCTGGTAAACTCCGTAAGGCTTGTTCCGCTTGGCGATCGAGCGGATGGCGAAAAGTTTCGCAAGAAATGTCTGGATAAGTTGGCATAGTAAGAAGTCGTCAGTCGTCAGTCGTCAGTCATAAGTTGTTACTAAATACTAGCTACTCTTCACTAGTCACTGTTCCCTGTTCCCTGCTCCCTGTTCCCTGTTCCCTGCTCCCTGCTCCCTGATAAAAGTTAGTAAAATAAAAGACTCTGATGGTTAAACCTCCAAGCCAGTCGTTGGAGAACAGACAACAAGTAGCTAACAAATACATAATAGGACTGGAATCGGGATGATAACTTCGCGCTAGTAGAGAAATAGAAGTCAGTGATTGAAGTAGAGGTACATTATTCCCTGCATAACTTCCTGCGATCGCAGGCAGAAGCTGCATGGTCGCATCATTTGACAATGGCGCGACTCGTAGCTAGAGCTTTGCGGCTCGGACGTAGTGCTTTGATTCAGGTGGGTGCTGGTTGCGGCTATCAGGGACGTTATCGCCTGAGTTATCTAGCACCAGCTCTACTTTGGCAATCTCCGGCGGTCATAGTAGCAACGGAGGAAGTGCAACAGCGTCTCTTGCGAGTAGAAATTCCGCCTCTACAGCAATGGCTGCAAACGAATAAAAGTATTATCGTCGGCGATCGCTGGATTCATCCCGATTTTCAAGGTATTTTACTCATTACCCCTGCGGCTTGGCTGCAAGCTCAATGGGCGGGAACGGGCGATTTTCCCCCCAACATTCCGACACTAATTGATGGGGTGGACGATTTAGAAGACTGGGCGCGATCGCAACTAACTGTTAGCATTCATCCTGGTAACTGGGACGAATTGATGCTAGCTTATCCCGATCGGGCGGAAGTCATTCGGGAAGCGCGAGTCCAACTGACAAAAGCCGTCTTCCGACATCCAGCCAACCCATACGAGTGCTATCTTGTCTCCCCAGATGAGTGGGATATTCTGGCAAGCCTGTTTACTAGACTAGAAGACAAGGGAGCAGGGAGCAGGGAGCAGAGGGAGCAGAGCAGCAGGGGAGCAGAGGGAGCAACTAGCAATTACCAATTACCGAAGAATTGGTATTTGTTCCAACAGCGATCGCAAACACCAAACTGCTTGTTATGGATGAGCCTAAACCGCTCTCAAGGCTTATTTTCACTCTACTGCGCTCCCGCAGAGGTGGCTTCGGCTCTTGCACCAATTTGGACTCGACAGCCTGTAGTCTTCATGGGTAGTGCCTTAGATCGAGAAACAGAGGCTACGACTTATCGCAAGCGCTTGGGTTTACCAGAAGAACTCACTTGTTTGAAATTTGCTGGCGATCGCCACAACGAATCAATTCAACTCTACACGCCAGAACGCTTTCCTTTACCCAATACCCCCCAATATCAACCCGCTTTGATGCGAGAAATTTATGCTTTGATTGGTGCGACGGTATCGCCAGGATTAACGATGATTTTAGTTGGCGATTTGCCTTTAAAACAGCAAATCGGGGCGCAATTAGCCGCAGAGTTTGGTTCGCGGGTACAGGTAGAAAAAATCAGTTTGGATGAGAATAGCATTCTCGTCAGCGGTTGGAACTTTTGGCAACAGCATCAAGGTATCTTGCCAGTACCGCAACTCACAATTATTACAACATTACCCATACCATCTCTAGAGCATCCAATTGTGGCGGGTCGAGTCGAATACTATAAGCGATCGCGTCAAGACTGGTTTGCCGTTTATCTATTACCTGCGGCTTTAAATCAATTACAACGGGCGATCGCGCCTATGCGCGATCGTCAAGGAGTCGTAGCTTTACTAGATAGTCGCGTATTACACCGCAGTTACGGACAGCAGGTACTTGCAGCTCTCAGCCCTTCCGCTAGATGTAATTATTTAGATGCTAGTTTGTTTGCGAAAGAGTAATTGGTCATTAGTCATTAGTCATTGGTCATTTATGAGTAGCCAGCCACTCGCCACTACTCTCTACTCCCTGCTCCCTACTCCCTGCTCCCTACTCCCTGCTCCCTACTCCCTACTCCCTACTCCCTACTCCCTACTCCCTACTCCCTGCTCCCTGCTCCCTGTTCTACGATATGATTCAGAAATAAGGGGTTTATAGCTTGGAATGGAAGTAGATTATGGGAGAAGCAAAGCGTCGTAAAGCTGTGTTGGGAGATAAGTACGGTCAAGAAGCACAAATCTTTCCCTGGCTTCCCGTGACTAAGAATCAAGCACAGAAACTTACGCAGTGGAGTACCCGCATTAGTTGGATTGGTATTGGGCTGTTAGTTGCTTCCTGGGTAACAATTCGATTTATTGGACCCGCCCTTGGTTGGTGGCAAACTGTTGATTAGAATACAAGTAGTAACTCACTCTTGAGACCGAGGAGTGAAACAACTGAATTCAGAGATATTAAGAGGACAGCTAGAGTATTCAGCTAGATCGAGCTAAATACTTAAGTTGTCCTTATAGTTTTCATAATTTATTTCTTTACGATCGATCGCGAAGTCTTGCCTAGTTTCTAACATCTATTGCATCTATTTTTCCGAAGTTGCAGGCATAAATCTTTAGATAATTCAATCTGGAATTTTTCTAAAACAGATTGTTTCAATACTGTAGGAGCGGCGCTTTTACTTTAACCTATTCGGTACGTCTAGGAGGCAGATGAATTTGATTGCAAAGAAATGTTACAATTTCTCATAGCGATCGCCAAATTGCAGCGAAAATCCAAAGAAATTCTAAAGAAAACGAAAAAGGTTTACAATTAGATGTGGTGTTTGGAGGAAAAAAGTGTTTCTGAGATTGGCAGAGCAACACCGACAATACGTCCAAGATCTGGTAATGAACCTCCAAGCCTTGGCGATTGTACTAGAGCGGCGGGGATATCCTGCGTCTTGTTATACTTGCGGGGGACAAATGAGCAGTGCCTCATTTATGGTCAGTTTGGCGGATAATCATCTGATTCGGTTTTTGGTGTCCGATTACGGCATTACCTGGACTGAAATGAGAGACGATCGCGAACTCATGAAGTTGGAGGGTGCAGAGGCAATTAGTCAGTTACAAGAACTTGCTAATTTAGTCAAAAACTCTATCTCACCTAGTGAATTGCCTAAGCTGATAACAAAGCGAGTGTGAAGAATTCGGAGTTCGGAATTCCGAATTAACTAGTCAGAGATCGTAGTGGTAATTGGTTATTGGTTGTCGGTTTGTGGTTATTGGTTGTGGTTGATGGTTATTGGTTGAAAGTTAACAGTTAACTTATAACTGGTCACTGTTCCCTAATAACTGTTCCCCGTTCCCTGTTCCCTGTTCCCTAATAACTGATAACTGATAACTATTAAGTATGAAACTGACTAGAATCGATTTAAATAGCTGGTTATTAGAAATTGCTGGGCTGAGAGTGCTGATCGATCCGTGGTTGGTCGATTCGCTAGTCTTTTACGGACAACCCTGGCTATTCTCCGCCTCTCATCTCAAGCCACCAGTATACAATCCGACTACGCTGCCAAAAATAGATTTAATTTTACTTTCTCAAGGTTTGGACGATCATTGTCATAAACCCACATTAGAACAATTAGATCGTCAAATTCCGGTGGTAGGTTCGCCTACAGCAGCAAAAATCGTCAAGAGCTTGGGTTATACTGCTGTTTGTTCTCTTATACCGGGACAAACCGAGATTATTGGTGCTTTAAATATCACCGCCGTTACAGGTGCGCCAATTCAAGGTCAAGTAGAAAATGGCTATTTCCTCAAAGACGTGGAGAGTGGGGAAACAGTTTACTACGAGCCTCATTGGTTCCAGTCAGAGAAAGTTACAGCTCAATTTCAAGGTACGGTAGATGTAGCGATCGCCCCGATTATCGGACAGGTATTTCCACTGCTGGGACAGGTGATTATGGGATCGACAGAGGCAATGCATTTGATTCAAACTTTGCATCCCCGCGTTTTCGTTCCTACATCTTTAGGCGAGATCGAAGCTCGGGGAATTTTGCCGATGTTAATTCGATCGATTGGTAGTGTAGAAGAATTTAGCGATCGCTTAGCAGCTTCTGGCTCTAAAACTCAATTACTTCTACCTGCTGCTGGGGAAACTTTGGCGATCGAACCAATTAAATTGTAGATGTAGTTTCCTGAAACGATACGCTGGTAGGGGCGCACAGATGTGCGTCCCTACCGAGAAAAATATATTCGATCCATAGAAAAACAATCGCGATTCCCATCAACGTGAAGGTCGCCGCCGTTGCAAAAACTCGGGAATATCCAAGCCAGGTTTTTCTTTATTGTCATTAGCTGATGGCGTTGACGGTGCTGGTGCGGTTGGGGATTTCTTAGCGATTGGTATACCTGGAGTCGGGGTAGTTGGTTGAGAGTCAGCCTGATTGAATCCGGTAGCAATGACAGTGATTTTCATTTCCCCTTGTAGTTTGTCATCAATCACTGCACCAAAAATGATGTTAGCATTGGGATCGACGACTTCATAAATCGTATCTGCTGCCATATTCACCTCATGCAGCGTCATATCGCTGCCACCAGTAATATTGATTACGACTCCTTTTGCTCCTTCAATTGACGACTCCAGCAAAGGAGAAGAAATAGCTGCGTTTGCTGCTTCTCTAGCACGGGTTTTACCAGAGCCGGTGCCGATCCCCATGAGTGCCGATCCTGCATCTGCCATGACTGCTTTCACGTCGGCAAAATCTACATTCACTAACCCAGGGATCGTGATAATATCAGAGATTCCTTGTACCCCTTGACGCAGAACTTCATCAGCAGTCAGAAACGCATCTCGCAATGCGGTCTGCTCGGAGATCACCGATAGCAATTTATCGTTGGGGATCAAAATCATCGTATCAACTCGGTCTTTCAGTGCGTCTATCCCTTGGTTGGCTTGGTTAGCACGGCGACGACCTTCAAAACCAAAAGGACGGGTGACAACACCTACAGTTAAAATACCCTTTTCCTTGGCGATTTCCGCCACAGTTGGTGCCGCACCTGTACCAGTACCTCCTCCCATCCCAGCGGTGATAAATACTAGGTCTGCTTCTCCTATAGCGTTAGCAATTTCATCTCGCGACTCCTCTGCCGCTTTCTCTCCCATTGCTGGATTGCCACCAGCTCCTAGTCCTCGGGTCAGCTTTTGTCCGATCTGTAGCTTTTTAGGTGCGGCGCTATGGGTCAGCGCCTGGGCATCAGTATTAATTGACCAAAACTCTACACCAGTAACGCCACTCTCAATCATTCGATTGACAGCATTGCCACCACCGCCACCAACACCAATCACTTTGATATTCGCTACCCGACTCGGAAGAATATTGCTATTGCTCAAGTTGTCCTCCCCAGTAGCAACTTCCCTGATGTAGTTTTGTCCGAGATGCAGCCCTGTACTGTTGAAGTCCCCAGTCGAATTCATACCTAATGGAAAATCCGACCGCCCTGGAGATTGGGAGGTTTTAAGGGTAACGTCTATTTTACTGTTAAGTGTCATTGGAATCTAGGTGTGTACGAACAACTTTTTTTAAGCGTGACAATTTGGATAAGAGTTTACTATAGGTTTTTTTCCTATGGCTTATCCTCAGCAATTTCAGTTAAGGCATCAATGCTAACCTGACTTTGGCAGCGAACGGCGAGCCTACTGCTGTTTTAAAGAGATTAGATAATTGGATGCACTATAGTTAACTTGAAATTGTTCCGTATAAACTGCTCGATGTGATACAAAGCAATTGCGACTGCTGATTTCTTGCTGCAAAGTTGTTTTAACTGAGGCTGCGGCAATTGTTGGCATCTCTAAAGCTGTCTCCTTTGTCTAGAACAAATGGTAAATAACACCGTATATTTTTACGCGATTGAGCAATAAACCGAATGCAATGCTTGTATTTCTTAATTTTTAAACAAAATCGAAGTTTTTTTCGGAGATTCTGCTGATATCAGCGAATTTTTTCTTACCTTTTTGCAAAAAAATCCAGCTATTCCACCGCGATCGCGGTGGAATAGCTGGACTCTAGCCAGTAAAATCAATCTTTTTCATACTTGCCCCCTATCTGATCGATACATTTTGTGACAGCGAGCGAATAAACTCGCGAATGACATCAGTTTTGGTTCTTTGGTGCTTTTTGCAGTATTGCTCCAATATAGACATCTCTGTGGTGGGAATTCTAATACTTAAGTGATTTTCTGACATAGGTGCTGCAACTTGCGCTACTCCGCAAGCAAGGTAATGCCTGCACCCATCTATATTCAAGCGTGATTCTACTGACAAGTTACACTAAGCTTATTGATGATTCCAATTTACCTCAGTAGAATTACAGAGGATGTCTAAATATATTTAAGTTGTTTATACATATTTCATACATGTTTAAAAAACTTCTAATATATAGCATCAAATCATCTCATAAAAGTGGAAATTACTGTGGATTACTTTTGATTATTTTTGGATTTGTCGGTACGCTCTGGACTGGGCTTTCCTCAGGTTCTTTTTGATACGTTTGTACTAGAGGGGCGGCAGGATTTTTCAAGTCTATATAGGCAATTTGGCGAGGATTAATTTGAGTTGAAATCGGACTCATTTGAGCCAAAACATGAAGTTGTTTGGTTAATCGTTCGCTATAAGGACCGAGGTGGACGGTTCCTAATTCAGTTTTGAGAACAAGATTGCTTGGATCTTGACAATCAATTTCCAAAACTTCAATTCCACTTTGACCGATTTTTTGATAAAGGGAACTCCAGTAAGCGCGATAAGTCTCTGGCGAACCCAAAACTTTTAACTGAGGCTTGAGACGCTGCCGAACTTGGGCAGGGTAAGATTCAAATGGAATCCACGCGCCCTGCGAGTCGAGAAAGCCGACAGATGCTTTCGAGTAGGGAGTGGAACTATTGGGAATCAAACGGGCGATCGCTACAGCTACAGGCGTGCGTTCTTGCACTTGGACGACTAAACTAGGAGGAAAGAGTCGGCGAGCCACCTTAGCATCGGCAATCGGAGGGTAGGACTCTAAAGTTTGAGCGATCGCCATTGGCGAAATTTGCAGCAGCGATTGAGGATATGCTAGGGCAAGGCGCGAAAGAATAACTGGCTTAGACAACAAACTGTTACCTTCAATCGCCACTTGTCGATTGTCGCGTAACACCCAATTAGGTCGTGTCATTGCCCAAACTGTAATAGCCAAAAGCCCTGATAGAGATAGTGTCTGCCAAATAGCCTTTAGTACCTGCCCAAAATCGCGGTCTCGTCTCATTTCGCTCTCCCCGTCAACTCGCGCTGACATATTAGCGCAAGTTAGTGAGTAGTGAGTAGTGAGTAGTGAGTAGTGGTTAGTGGCTAGTAGTTAGCATCTGAGTTCTTCATCTAGTCACCAGTCACCAGTCACTAATCACCGATCGCTGATAACTGAAAAAAATCCCCTACGTCTAAAGCTTCAGAATGTGATACAAAAATCAACAGTTCCTCACAACACAGCATCATGGGCAATACCTTCGGACATTTATTTCGGGTAACGACTTTTGGCGAATCGCACGGTGGCGGTGTGGGAGTCGTCATTGATGGATGTCCGCCACGCTTGGAGATTTCCGTGGAGGAAATTCAGTGGGAACTCGATCGCAGGCGACCAGGGCAAAGTAAAATTACGACACCCCGTAAAGAGGCTGATAGCTGCGAAATTTTGTCGGGGATATTTGAGGGAAAAACACTAGGGACACCAATCTCGATTTTGGTGCGCAACAAAGATACCCGTCCCCAAGATTATGACGAGATGCAACAAAAGTATCGCCCTTCCCATGCCGATGCTACCTATGATGCTAAATACGGGATTCGTAACTGGCAAGGCGGGGGACGTTCTTCAGCTAGAGAGACAATTGGCAGAGTTGCAGCAGGGGCGATCGCTAAAAAAATCTTACATCAAGTTGCTGGGGTAGAAGTTGTTGCTTATGTTAAGCGCATCAAAGATTTAGAAGGCGTTGTCGATCCCAGCAGCGTAACTCTAGAACAGGTAGAAAGTAACATTGTCCGCTGTCCCGATTCCGAATGTGCCGATCGCATGATTGAATTGATCGAGCAGATTGGCAGACAAGGCGATTCTGTCGGTGGTGTTGTCGAGTGCGTAACGCGCAACGTACCTAAAGGTTTGGGTTCTCCAGTATTTGACAAACTAGAAGCAGATTTAGCTAAAGCTGTCATGTCTTTACCCGCTACCAAAGGCTTTGAAATTGGCTCTGGGTTTGCGGGAACTCTGATGACAGGTAGCGAACACAACGACGAATACTATACAGATGAAAATGGAGAAATTCGCACTGTTACCAACCGTTCTGGTGGGGTACAAGGAGGAATTTCTAACGGCGAGAATATTATTTTGCGAATTGCTTTTAAACCAACAGCGACAATTCGGAAGGAACAAAAGACCGTTACAAATGTAGGGGAAGAGACACTATTAGCAGCCAAAGGTAGACACGATCCCTGCGTGTTGCCCAGAGCTGTACCGATGGTAGAGGCAATGGTAGCTTTAGTATTATGCGATCACTTACTGCGACATCAAGGTCAATGTAGCGTATTAAATTGAGTCAAAAGTTGAAAATTGTACGGGCGGATTTTGACCCATACGCACCGTTTACACCTGAAGTTCAGATAGCAATTCTCACCTCTCAACCTCCGTTTCCTCTCCCGTTACAACGGCTGTTGTGTTGTGCTGAAAACTTATCTTTTGGAACTTAGGCAGACCGTGCTAAACGAACGAACTGCATCAGCAAATTGTTCGTTGCGCTCCATCAATCCCATATGACCAGCAGGTTGCAGAATCGCCAGTTCGGCTTTGGGTAAATCCATGCTCATACGCTTGCTAGCTGCAGGTACGGTGGCAATATCGGATTTCCCGACGATCGCCAAAACTGGAATATCGATGTTTGGCAAAGTTGTCGTTTCATCGAATTGCAGCATTGCTAGCATTCCCCTAGCTAGTATGCCTGGTGAGCCGTGTAGACCCAATAGTGTTGAAAAATTGAGTTGACCTCGTGTTTCTCTGCCTGTGAAGCCTGAGATCTCAGTAGTGACGTGCATCGAGCCATTGAGATAGCTCAACCCACTCATCAACCAAAATAGAGGTGACAGAGCGATCGTCAGATACAGCAGAGGTTTTAGCAAAGGCTTTTGCACGGTTTGTAAAAATCTGCTGAAGATAGAAGTTTTGACAGGATTGGTATAGGTAGTGTCTACCAGAATTAAACCAGCAACCTGCCAATTTAAATACTCTGGGAATAAACGACAGAATGTAAGTATAATCATGCCACCCATGCTGTGTCCCAGCAAAATCGCCCGTTTGTCTCCCACTAGAGATAAAACTGCTTCTAAGTCACGCGCATATTTTTCGATTGAGTAATCCCGATTTTTTGGCTTGCTAGATTTTCCCAGCCCTGGCAAGTCCCATACAATTACGCGAAAATGGTTAGCTAGTTGTCGCTTGGCGTAGTACCAGACAGTGCTATTTGGTCCCCAACCATGAGTCAGAATAATCGGCTGAGCATCGGCTGAACCGTAAAACTCGACTTGAATTTCACTGCCGTCTGGTCGCGGTATCCGCTGTACAGTATCGCTACGCATTGCTTTGGGTTCGTCAGCACCAGGACGACGCAGCAGCAGAGAAACTGGCAGAAATCCTACAAACGACCAGGTGGACATTGCTATTCCCAATATTAACCAAGCGCGATCGAGTAGTTCTCGGTCATACCATTGATGGATAATGTAAATTCCTCCTAAAAGTAAAGCAATCGAAAAGAGTCCGCTCAGCCATTGAATCAAGAAATTGATAGGTGTAAATAGCATAAGTCCAGACCGTTTGGATACTCAAAAACTTAACATCTCAGTTGTATAGATCGCGTCTTCTTGAAGAATGAAGTACTAGATCGGAGGAAGTAGGAAGAAGCTTAGCACTATTACATTTGAGCGCGTATTCTTGCAGTCATGATAGCTTTTGTTAAAGAAGCGGCATGAAATAGCTCTATCTCTATCTAAGTGCAGATAAATTTTATACTCCATCTTTGTTAGATAGAGTCAGCCGATCGCGCAGGCAGATTCGTTAATGACTTCAATAGGATCGAGCGATAACATTTCTGAGGAAGTCTTTGTTTTTCCGGCATCGTTTGCACAACAACGGCTTTGGTTTCTCGATCGCCTATTTCCTGGTACTTCGTTTTATAATGTGCCGACGACGGTTCGTCTATCGGGCGTGCTTGACTTAAAAGCGTTAGAAGAAAGCTTTAATGAAATTGTCCGCCGTCACGAAATATTGCGTACCAACTTCGGAGTGCAAGAGGGGCAACCCGTACAACTAATTACGCCCCATTCAAAGGTATTCCTTAAGATTTCCGATTTACAGCAGTTGCCTGCAAGCGAACGAGAAGCAGCAGCGCAACAGGCGATCGCGCGGGAGATCCAACAGCCTTTTAACCTGGATCGAGGTTCTCTGCTGCGAGTAACGTTACTACAACTAGACGAGTCAGAGTATGTTTTGGTCATCAATCTGCACCACATCGTTTTTGATGAGTGGTCGATCGCGATCCTAATTCGAGAATTAGAATTGCTCTACTCTGCTTTTAGTACGGGTAAACCTTCCCCTTTGCCCGAACTGTCAATTCAATATGCTGACTTTGCCCACTGGCAACGACAATGGTTGCAAGGGGAAGTGCTAGAATCGCAACTATCTTACTGGCGATCGCAGTTGCAGAATTTATCCGTTCTAGAGGTCGAGAGCAATCGTTGCCGTCCAAAAGAACGAGGCGATCGGGGAGCAATTAAGTTACTAGAGTTGCCACAAGACTTATCTCAAGCACTTTTGGCACTGAGTCATCAAGAAGGCGTAACGCTGTTCATGACCTTACTAGCAGCGTTCCAAGTACTGTTATATCGCTATACAGGACAGACCGATATAGCCGTAGGATCGCCAATTGCTAATCGCAATCGGCGGGAATTGGAGGATTTAATAGGCTTTTTTGCCAATAGTTTAGTTCTACGAACCGATCTATCAGGTAATCCTAGCTTTCGCGAGTTGCTGGCTAGAGTGCGACAGGTGACGGTAGAAGCCTACGCCCATCAAGATTCACCCTTTGAGAAGTTAGTGGAAGAGTTGCATCCAGAACGTCAAGGAAGCCGCAATCCATTGTTTCAAGTGGTATTTGCGCTGCAAAACGCACCTATAGAACAGCTAACGCTACCTAAGCTCTCGCTCTCTTCCTTCAAAGTGGAAACAACAACTGCTCGGTTCGATCTAGAGTTTTATCTATGGGAGTGCGCCGAAAACTTTAGGAGTTTGTGGGGCGACGGGTGGCAGCAGTCGGACGGATTGCGTGGTGTTTTAGTTTACAACACCGACCTGTTTGAGCCAAGTGCGATCGCACGGATGCTAGCTCATTTCCAAATGTTATTAACCGGAGTAGTTACCGATCCCAACACAAATTTAGCAGATCTACCGATTTTGAGCGCCGCAGAGCAGCATCAACTAGTAAAGTGGAATCAAACTGGACGTAGTTATCCAGAGCGCTGCATTCACCAATTGTTTGAACTTCAGGTAGAACAAAGTCCAAATGCTATTGCAGTCAGTTTTGGCGATAGACAATATACCTATTATGAGTTGAATAGTGGTAGCAACCAACTGGCACATTATTTGCGAAAACTAGGTGTAGGTTGCGAAACGCTGGTAGGTATCTGCATGGAACCTTCTCCAATGGCGATCGCTTCTTTGCTAGGTATTCTCAAAGCCGGAGCAGCTTACGTTCCTCTAGATCCAACTTATCCCCCCGAACGGTTGCAGTTCATGTTGGAGGATACTCAAGTATCTGTGCTAGTGACGCAACAAGCATTAGCCCCCCTTTTTAAGCTCAGTTGGGGGGAGCGGAATTTAAAAGTTGTTTGTTTAGAAAAGGATTGGGAAGCGATCGCGCAAGAAAGCGAGCAGAACCCAATTAACCAAATAACTGTAGATAACCTTGCCTACGTAATTTATACTTCTGGCTCGACGGGAACCCCAAAGGGCGTAGCAGTACCTCATCGAGCCGTAAATAGATTAGTATGCAACACCAACTACATCGCTTTAGAACCTGGGGATAAAGTCGCTCAATGTGCCAATCTGTCATTTGATGCAGCAACCTTTGAGATTTGGGGCGCACTGCTAAATGGAGCGCAATTAGTGGGGTGCGATCGCGAAGTGATGCTTTCTCCCCAAAAGTTTGCCCAAGCGATTCGACAGCAGGAAATTAGCATCCTGTTTTTGACAACCGCTTTATTCAACCAAATGGCGCGGGAAGTACCTGAGTGTTTTCGTTCGCTGCGCTACTTGCTATTTGGGGGTGAAGCAGTTGATGTCAGGTGGGTAAAAGCAGTTAAGCAGCACGGCGCACCCGCACATTTGCTGCACGTATATGGACCAACTGAAAATACTACATTTACTTCCTGGTATGAAGTGCAAGACGTAGCAGAAGCAGCAACATCCATTCCGATCGGTCGGGCGATCGCTAACACTCAAATCTACCTGCTGGATACTCACCTAAAACCCGTACCTATTGGCGTTACAGGAGAAATTTACATTGGTGGCGATGGATTAGCAAAAGAATATTTGAATCGTTCTCAGTTGACGGCGGAACGGTTTGTCTGTGGGAGTCGGGAGTCGGGAGTCGTAGGGGCGGGTTTTTTTGAAGACACTAGTGAAAATCAAAGAGTTCTGCGATTAAACCCGCCCGTACAGGAGTCGGGGAACAGAGCAGAGGAGACTAGGAGCAGAGGAGCAGGGGAGAGTAATAACCAATTACCAATTACCCATTACCGCTTGTACAAAACTGGAGATCTCGCCCGTTATCTTCCTGATGGCAATCTCGAATTTGTTGGTCGCACTGACGCGCAAATTAAGTTGCGGGGTTTTCGGATTGAGTTGGGCGAGATTGAAACGGTGTTGAAGCAGTATCCAAGTGTAGAAGAAACTGTTGTTGTGGTGCGGGAGGATGGGAGTAGCGATCGCCGTTTGGTTGCTTACATTGTCCCAAACACGGATAGATCCCCCCAACCCACGCCACTTTGCTCAACGGAGGGCACCTCCGCACGCAAGTGGCTCCCCTTAAAAAGGGGGACTAGTAAATTTCCCGCTTCTAAAGGGGGACTAGGGGAGAGCGAGGCTAGTAAATTTCCCGCTGCTCAAAGGGGACTAGGGGGGATCGGGGCGAAATTCTCAACTAGCGATCTGCGAAGTTTCCTCAAAACAAAACTGCCAAATTACATGATGCCTTCCGCTTTTGTAGTCTTGAAGGCTTTGCCACTAACACCTAACGGCAAAGTAGATCGGCAGGCACTTCCCTCACCCGATTTTACTTCTGTCGATCTACCAACCCTTGCACCGCGAACGTCAGTTGAAGCTCAGTTAGCGCAGCTTTGGGCGGAAACGTTGGGGCGACAAGTAGGTATAAGCGACGATTTTTTTGAGTTGGGCGGACATTCGCTTTTAGCTACACAATTAGTTTCAAGAATACGCGATCGCCTTGGGGTAGAAGTGCCACTGGGAGTTCTATTTGAAACACCAACGATTGTGGCGATCGCGCAATATGTTGACGCGATCCGTGGGGCAGATCTGGTACAAACATCTGAGGCTGAGACATCCGCTCAAAATCGCGAGGAGGTTGAATTTTGACAAGTATTGAGTTCTTAACCTACCTACGCTCTTTAGATATTCAGCTTTTTGTTGAGGGAGAAAGCTTGCGCTGTAACGCTCCTGAAGGGGTATTATCCCCCCAGTTACGCGCAAAAGTTGTCGATCGCAAATCTGAGCTGATCGCCCTGCTGCACCGGGCAAATGCTCAAATCGATCGTCCCCAGTTGGTAAGAATATCGCGCGATGCCGAAGGCGGTTCGCTACGCGACCATCGCTCCCTACCTCTGTCATTTGCTCAGCAGCGATTGTGGTTTTTGGATCGCTTGGTACCTAACAACCCTTTTTACAACATACCTTTTTCAGTTCGGCTGCAAGGGAAACTTGACTATGTGGCTTTAAAGCAAGCTTTTGGAGCGATCGTCGATCGTCACGAAGCCTTGCGTACCAACTTCGTCAAGCTGGACGGGCAACCCGTTCAGATCGTTGCTGAAAAAGTCAATTTATCTCTGCCTATTGTGGATTTGCGGCAGTTACCCCCAAACGAACGACAACTCACAGCCGAGCAAATCGCTACAGAAGAAGCCCAACAGCCATTTAACCTAGCCACCGATCTGCTAATACGAGTGAAATTGTTGCAGTTAGATGCAGCTGAATACGTCCTGTTGCTAAATCTGCACCACATTGTTGCCGATGGTTGGTCGCTGGGGGTACTGGTGCGAGAACTGAGATTACTCTACACTGCTAAGAGTGAAAGCAAACCTTATCCATTACCAGAATTGCCAATCCAGTATGCCGATTTTGCCTATTGGCAACGGCAATGGCTGCAAGGGCAAGTATTGGAATCGCAACTGTCCTACTGGCGATCGCGTCTGGCAGATCTACAAATCCTGAATCTTACCACCGATAGAACTCGCCCTGCCGTACAAACTTATCGCGGTGCAACACAAAGCCTAAAGTTATCAAAAACTCTCACCCAGTCCCTAGAAGCCCTAAGTCAGCAAGCAGGTGTCACCCTTTTTATGACCTTGCTAGCAGCATTTCAAACATTGTTATATCGCTATACCGGACAAGAAGATATTGCCGTTGGATCGCCCATAGCTAACCGCAATCATAGCCAATTAGAACCATTAATTGGTTTTTTTGTCAATAGCCTGGTGCTGCGTGTCGATCTCTCCAACAATCCCACTTTTCGAGAACTACTGGAACGAGTGCGGCAAGTGACATTAGGAGCCTATGCCCATCAAGACTTACCTTTTGAGAAGTTAGTAGAAGAGTTGCACCCAGAGCGCGACTTGAGCCGTAACCCTTTATTTCAAGTCGTTTTTGCGCTTCAGAATGCCCCGATGCAACCTTTGGAGTTACCTGGGTTAACGTTGAACCCGTTGAAGTTTGACGTGACTACTACACGATTCGATCTAGAGTTGCATTTGTGGGAGTGCGATCGCGGGTTGAATGATTTGTGGGAAGGCTCGGCAGATGGACTGAGCGGTTTCGTAGCATACAACACTGACCTATTTGATGCATCTACGATCGCTCGAATGCTAGCTCACTTCCAAGCATTGTTAGAAGGCATAGTTACCAATCCCGATACACGCATCGCTAAGTTATCCCTATTGAGTGCAGCAGAATACCATCAATTATTGGTGGAATGGAATCAAACTAGCTGCGATTATCCAGATTTGGGCATTCATCAATTATTTCAGGTACAAGCAGCAAGAATGCCCGATGCTACTGCGGTTGTTTTTGCCGACGAGCAACTAACTTATGGCGAATTGGATCGACGTGCAAATCAACTAGCACAGTATTTACAACAATTAGGCGTTACTTCTGAATCTTTAGTAGGAATTTGTCTCGATCGCTCTTTAGAAATGGTAATAGGCATATTGGGCATTTGGAAAGCAGGCGGAGCTTATATTCCCCTCGATCCAAATTATCCCAGCGATCGCCTAAAGTTCATGCTTGACGATACTCAAGTGGCGATCGTGCTAACCCAGAGTTCTTTAGCCCCCCTTTTGAAGCAGAGTTGGGGGGATCGTCAATTAATATGCCTAGATACTGACTGGAAAACCATCGCTACCTACGATGATGAAACACCCAACAGCAACGTAATAGCCAATAACCTAGCTTACGTCATCTACACCTCTGGCTCGACCGGAAAACCGAAAGGAGTTTTAGTAGAGCATCGAGGACTATGTAATGTCGTCCAAGCTCAAATTCAAGCATTCAACCTGCAACCAAAAAATCGGATTCTACAATTTAGCTCCCTCAGTTTTGATGCGTCTGTCTTTGAGATGTTACTAGCGTTTGGAGTTGGCGCTAGCCTTTACATCCCACCCAAAACAGCCCATCTACCAGGAGCCGAACTAATTCAATTCTTGCAAGACAAGGCGATCGATACTACTATTCTCCCCCCTGCGGTTCTAGCAATTTTACCAGCAGCAGAACTGCCCACTCTCCAAACGATTATTTCTGGTGGTGAAGCTGTCAAGCACGAAATTGTGCAGCAATGGGCTGTAGGTCGTCGCTTTTTTAACGCCTATGGACCAACAGAAGCAACAATCTGGGCGACAGTTGCTCAATTAGGCGCTACTGATAATAATGACAACAAGCCATCCATTGGTCGTCCCATTTCTAACACCCAAATCTATCTTTTAGACTCTCACCTCCAGCCCGTACCAATTGGAGTAGTTGGCGAATTGTATATTGGCGGTGATGGGTTAGCACGAGGATATTTAAATCGTCTCCAGTTGACGGCGGAACGGTTTATTCCCAATTCTTTTTTGAAGAGGGAGGACAAGGGGGACAAGGGGGACAAGGAAGACGGAGCAATTTTAGCCACTAGCCTCCAGCCACTAGCCACTAGCCACTCTCCCTACACCCCACACCCCACACCCCACACCCTTTTATATAAAACCGGAGATCTCGCCCGCTATCTTCCCGATGGCAATCTTGAATTTGTCGATCGCATCGATAATCAGGTGAAAATTCGGGGATTTCGGGTTGAGTTAGGCGAAATAGAAACACTATTGCTTCAACACCCAACAGTGCGAGAGGCTGTGGCGATCGCCCATGAGAATGCTACAGATAAGCGTATAGTCGCCTACATCGTACCGCAAGATAGAGATTCCCATAGATTCACTACTAGCGATCGCCAAAATTTTTCTTCCCCGACTCCCGACTCCCGACTCCCGACTCCCCCTCTAGAACAGCAGTTGCAGGACGAGCAGGTTAAGCAATGGCAAAATCTTTATGACCAGACTTATCATCAGCCTGCTACAAACAACGATGCTACTTTCAATATCATAGGCTGGAATAGTAGCTATACAGACCGACCAATTCCAAAAGAGCAAATGCAACAATGGGTAAGCGATCGCACCCAGCAGATTTTGAGTTTGCAGCCTCAGCGGGTATTAGAAATTGGTTGCGGTACGGGTTTATTGCTGTTTCAAATTGCGCCACACTGTACTCAGTATTGGGGAACTGATTTCTCATCTGCATCCATTGAATACATCGAGCAATTGGCAACTCAACCATTGCCTCAAGTAAAGTTACTTCACAGGATGGCAACTAACTTTGAAGGTTTAGAGGCAAATAGCTTTGATGCAGTGATCCTTAATTCGGTCGTGCAGTACTTTCCTAGCGTAGATTATCTCCTGCAAGTGCTGGAACAAGCAATTCACACTGTTGCCCCTGGTGGCTTTGTCTTTGTTGGAGATGTACGGAGTCTACCCTTGTTGTCAGCTTTTCATGCTGCGGTTCAACTGGAGCGGGCAGATAATACCGTAAGTCGAGAGCATCTGCAACAGCAAGTACAGACAGCGTTATTTCAGGAGACGGAACTGGCGATCGATCCTGCTTTCTTTCATGCCTTGAAACAACGCTTGGAACGAATTAGTCATATCCAAGTTCAGCTCACACGCGGTCGATATTGTAATGAGTTGACTCAATTTCGCTACAACGTAATTTTACATATCGAAAACTCAAATTGCCCCTCTTCTCATGGGCAGTTAGAAGGATCTCATTGCCCCCCTTTTCAAGGGGGGTTGGGGGGATCTTCTTGCCCTCCTTCCCAAGAAGGGTTGGGGGGATCGTCCCAACTAAATTGGATTCAAGACAATCTAAACCTTGCCCAGGTGCGCCAGCAATTAGCTGAAAAGCCAGCAGCACTGAGTATTACAAGAATTCCTAATGCGCGTGTCATAGGAGCAGTTAAAACGGCTCAATGGCTAGTAGAAGGAACGCAAGCACCCAAAACCGCAGGCAAAATGCGCGAAGCATTAGAGCAGGTGACATCGGGTATTGAACCGGAAGATTGGTGGGATTTAGCGGCAGAACTGTCTTACTCTGTTGACGTGAGTTGGTCAAATGCAGATAGTACGGGATGTTATGATGTTACCTTTCAGCATCAATCCGCAACAAAAAATAGTGCGTTATTGCCTTTTCAAGAGCAAGTGAATCTAACTCGTCCTTGGAAAACTTACGCAAACGATCCTTTACAGACACAGTTTGCCCGTCATCTGATTCCCCAACTGCGAAGTTACTTAGAGCAAAGCTTGCCCCAGTATGCGATCCCTTCTGCCTTTGTGGTATTGGAAGCACTACCCCTGACACCGAATGGCAAAGTTAACCGTCGCGAACTTCCAGCCCCTGACATGGTACAGCGATGGGGGACTGATGACACGCCGCGATCGCCCATCGAGCAGAAACTTGCGAATATTTGGGCTGAACTGCTAGGACTCAAGCGTGTAGGAATTCACGATAACTTCTTCCAGTTAGGGGGGCATTCGCTGCTAGCAACTCAACTAACTTCCCGTATCCGCGATGCATTTGGTGTAGAGTTACCTTTACGCAGCGTGTTTGAGTCACCCCAAGTCGCCCAACTTGCCAAAGCGATCGCCCATTTACAGAGCAACCAGCCGCAACAAACGCCCCAGATTGTTCCTCTTTCTCGCGCTGCTCATCGTCGCCTGCGATCTTCCCTCAACCGCGATACAGAGGAAGGCGATCGTTGAATACCAATCCTGTCTCGAACGCTGAATTTGTCTTTCCGGCATCATTCGCCCAGCAGCGATTGTGGTTTCTTCACGCCTTAGCGCCTGGAAATCCCTTCTACAACATCTCGGCTGCTATTCGCTTGCACGGACACCTCAACATGACTGCCTTAGAGCAAACATTTAACGAAATCGTGCGCCGTCACGAAGCTTTGCGAACAAGATTTGAAATGTCAGAGGAACAACTGCATCAAGTTGTGGTAGAGAGCGTGAGTGTACCTCTCGCTATTGTAGACTTACGTACTTTACCTGCAAGCGATCGCGAAGCAGCCGCAAGACAACAGGCGATCGCACAATCTCAACATCCCTTCGACCTGAGCGCAGATTTGCTATTACGGTTGACAATTTTTCAATTAGATGCATCTGAATACATCCTACTATTGAATCTGCACCACATTATTGCCGATGGTTGGTCGATCGGCGTGCTGGTGCGAGAACTGGGCGTACTGTACGCTGCTTTGGGTACTGGTAAACCTTCTCCTCTAGAAGATTTGCCGATCCAATATGCTGACTTCGCTCATTGGCAGCAGGAGTGGTTGCAAGGGGAAGTACTAGAGTCGCAACTGTCGTACTGGCGATCGCAGTTAGCCGATCTTGCAGTTCTAAATCTTCCCACTGACAGAGCGCGATCGCCCATTCAAAGCTACAAAGGTGCGACACACAATTTTCAGCTATCAAAAAATCTCACGCAGTCCCTAGAAGCTCTCAGTCAGCAAGCAGGCGTAACTCTGTTTATGACCTTGCTGGCAGCATTTCAAACGTTGTTATATCGCTATACCGGACAAGAAGATATTGCCGTTGGATCGCCCATAGCTAACCGTAACCGCCCTGAAATAGAACCATTAATCGGCTTTTTCGTCAATAGCCTAGTGCTGCGAACAGATTTATCTGGCAATCCTACCTTTTGGGAATTGTTGGGACGAGTGCGGGAAGTGACGCTAGGAGCCTATGCACATCAAGATTTACCCTTCGAGAAGTTAGTGGAAGAGTTGCACCCACAGCGGGACTTGAGCCGACATCCTTTGTTCTCTGTGGCGATCGCTCTGCAAAACACGCCGATTACAGCTTTAGAATTACCTGGACTCGCTTTAAGTCAGTTTGAGTTTGACAGCGGTACGAGCAGATTAGATTTAGAGTTTCATTCATGGCAAACTCCAGCAGGATTGCAAGGGCAGATAATTTACAGTACCGATCTATTCGATCGCAGTACGATCGTCCGAATGCTAGGACATTTTCAAACCTTACTCAAAGGAATTGTTGTCAATCCAGAGCAACGACTGGCAGACTTACCAATTTTGACAGCAGCAGAACGGCAGCAGCTATTAGTGGAATGGAATCTTACTCAGCAAGATTACCTGTCGCAGTGCATTCATCAATTATTTGAAGCTCAGGCAGATAAAATGCCAAACGCGATCGCTGTTGTCTATAAAGACGAGCAATTAACTTACCAAGAATTGAACTACCGTAGCAACCAACTTGCAAGCTATTTGCAAAAACTTGGAGTTGCGCCAGAAGTCAAAGTTGGTATTTGCGTAGAGCGATCGTTCTTGATGATGGTGGGCATTTTAGGAATTCTAAAAGCTGGCGGAGCCTATGTCCCTTTAGATCCCGCCTATCCCTCAGAACGTCTCAAGTTCATGTTAGAGGATGCCCAAATAACTATCCTACTAACACAACAATCCTTAGCCCCCCTCTTTACGGAAGGTTCGGGCGATCGTCAATCCTTAGCCCCCCTCTTTACGGAAGGTTCGGGCGATCGTCAATCCTTAGCCCCCTCTTCGGAGGGTTGGGGGGATCTTCAACCACTCTACCTCGATCTCGATTGGGAAATCGTTGCTCAACAGAGCGGGGAAAACATAAACAGTGGTGTAACTGCCGCAAATCTTGCTTATATAATTTACACTTCAGGATCGACCGGACAACCCAAAGGGGTTTTAGTCGAACATGGCGGACTGTGCAATCTAGCCCAAGCACAAATTCACACCTTCGCTCTCAAACCAGAGCATCGAATTCTCCAATTTGCTTCCCTTAGCTTTGATGCTTCTATCTTCGAGATTGTCATGGCATGGGCAGTAGGAGCAACCCTATATCTAGTGCCAGAAGCAGCACGTCTAGGATCGGAGTTGATTTCGTATCTAAAATATCATGCCATCACTCATGCTACCCTTCCGCCTGCCGTACTGAAGACTTTATCACCCACTCAATTGCCAGCTCTGCAAACTCTAATTTCTGCTGGGGAAACTTGTTCGCCGGAAATTGCAGCCCGTTGGGCAAGCGATCGCCATTTCTTCAATGCTTACGGGCTGACGGAAACAACTGTTTGGTCTACGATTGCTGAAGTAAGCGATCGTAAAGGTACAACTATCGGTCGGGCGATCGCTAACACTCAAATCTACATCCTCGATGCCCACCTCCAACCCCAACCCATCGGTATTCCTGGTGAAATATACATTGGCGGAGTCGGCTTAGCAAGAGGCTACCTCAACCGTCCTGAATTGACTGCTGAACGGTTTATTCCCAATCCTTTTTTGAAGAGGGAGGACAAGGGAGACAAGGGGGACAAGAAAGACGGAGCAATTTTAGCCACTAGCCTCCAGCCTCCACCTACTAGCCACTCTCCCTACACCCCACACCCCACACCCCACACCCTTTTATGTAAAACCGGAGATCTTGCCCGCTACCTAATCGATGGTAATCTTGAATACCTCGGACGCATCGATCGCCAAGTGAAAATTCGCGGCTACCGCATTGAATTGGGAGAAATTGAAAGCCTGCTATTACAACACTCAGCAGTAGAAGAAGCTGTAGTTTTGGCACAGGAAGATCGATCGAGCAACTATCGTTTAGTTGCTTATATTGTTCTTAATGTAGAGACTAATTTATCAAATTCAAAATCCAAGTTGCGCTGGAAGCGCACCAAAGGTGCGACCCAAAATCCAAAATCAAATGACTTGCGCTGCTTTCTCAAGCAAAAATTACCAGACTACTCGATCCCTTCAGCTTTTGTAGTGCTGCCATCCCTACCACTAACTCCTAATGGTAAAGTGGATCGAAATGCCTTAATGAAGTCTAATATCAGTAGTCCAGAGCGTCCTTTTGTTACTCCTAAAACTGCCATTGAAGCAACCTTAACAACACTTTGGGCAAATATTCTGAAGCTTGAGCAAGTGGGGATTGAGGACAACTTTTTTGAATTAGGTGGAAATTCCCTGCTGGCAGTTCAATTATTGGAGCAGGTAGAGCGGCAATTCGAGCAAAAACTACCATTGTCCGATCTCTTTGGTGCGCCAACTGTTGAGCAATTCGCGCCTCTGATTCAGAAATGGGAAAAGCCTAAACGTAATTCTAAGCGATCGCCCCTTGTGCCACTCCAGCCTTTAGGTTTTAAGCCGCCATTCTTCTGTATCCACCCAATTTTCGGTGTTGTTCTGCCCTACTACGAGTTGGCGCGTCATTTAGGAACCGAACAGCCCTTTTACGGACTGCAACCTTTCGGTATGGACGGTTTGCACCCACCATTAACCAGCATTGAGCAGATGGCAACTGACTACATCGAAGCACTGCGTCAAATTCAGCCGCACGGTCCTTATCAGCTAGGTGGTTGGTCTTTTGGCGGTTTAGTTGCCTATGAGATGGCGCAACAGTTACACCAAGCAGGAGAGCAAGTGAGTCTCTTGGCAATACTAGATACAATCGCTCCTATTTCTAGCAATCGAGTTTCCTGGGGCGATGGTTTGAAATTTCTCCTGACAACCGTACCTGGTTCTATTTATCCTTTTGTTCAGGATTACTGGTCGCTGCTACGCGATCGCCTTGCGCGTTCTAGAAACGATAATAGCGATCGCCTACGCACTTCAAATCCAATTTCTACAATGAAAAAAATTCTGGCTCCTCACGCATGGCTATCTTCCCTAGAACGAACAACTATTAGCTATCTCCTTCCACGATCGGCTGTTTTTCGAATGCTGGACGAGTTAACCATTCATCGACTGATGAAGATTTTTTCTGCCAATAGCCGAGCTACCTTGAAGTATACACCTCGACCTTACCCTCAGGCGATCGCCCTATTTAGAACTACCGAATTGCAAAAAAAATCTCACGACCCAACTTTAGGTTGGAGTCAATTGTCAAGATCTGGCGTGCAAGTTCACTGCATTCCTGGTAATCATTTGACCATGCTGCAAAAGCCTCACGTCCGAGTGCTTGCCGAACACTTACGCAGATATCTGGCATAAGCGCATAGAAACTTCCTACGCTTGCAGTTGAGTTCATGGACTGGCTGTTTAGCGGAAATGATGCAGAAGTGGGGATTATCTGTAGACCATGTAACAGTATACAAATGGGTTCAGGTTGATCCGCCAGAAAACGAGATAAACGAGTAGCTCTGTCTATGCTGCTGAGTGATGTTGACTCTCCCCAGTCTACATCGATCGTTTCGGTTGGGAGAAGCGATCGCGCAAAAAACTGAGTCAGGCGATATCGCTAGAATCGTCCGTGTCCGATGTCCTTGAGCGCCGCCAGAGCAGCCCGATCCTTATCCATTTCCCAGGTTCCATGAATGCTAAACATGCTGAAGAACAGAACGTTGTGGAGTTTCTTACGCCGAGCGTAGGCAGCCATGTCCCGCAGCCACAGCGCACGGGCTTCTCGCCCGTGCTGACCCTTCCACTCTCCGTCTGAGCCTCCTGGGTTGAACCAGTTAGGGTCCGACCCACACTCGCTGATCGCCACCGGTTTCTCGACACCGAACTCCGCCATCCATTTGCGCAGTGTCGCGATCGCATCTTCCCTGAGCTGACCCCCGTACATGTGAGTGCCGATGAGATCGGCATATTTCCCAATACCTGCCTTGAGGAGAGCGCGGTTGTATTCCGTGTTCGGTCTGGTCGCGGGTGCAGACTCGACGAGTATTCCTGGGTCTACCCGCTTGATTGCCTCGTAGCAGGCTTTCTGCATACGGACGACGGTTTCAGGTGTCTCGGGACCTCGCTTGGCATCTCGACCGCGAATATCTGGTTCGTTATCCACTATGTAGTAGCGCACTGTATTCTTCCAATGGTGAGCCACTTGACCGCATTTCCAAGCATAGTTCTTCGTCCACTGGACGGGATCGTATCCGGCGACATCAAGCTCCCACCTGAAAGCGATTACCATGTGAAGGGCTAACCCTTTAGCCAAGTGCTCTTGAATCACTACGTCGCGCCGAGAGAAATCGCACGGCTCGCCCTCCCGCTCGCACTTCATCTTGTCTGCTCCGGTGCGGACTGCGGTGAGACCAAGGGCAGAGATGCGCCCTGACACCATCTGGCTGAACTCCTGGGAGTCGTCGTACCCAGTGCCGTCGTTCACGCCGAAGATGACGTTCCCATCTCCTCGCTGCGGTACGTCGGTCTTCAAGTCGGCGCAGGCGAAAGAAAATGGCAGAATAGCACTGAGGATGAACGCACAGCAGAGGGATAAGAGCTTCGGATGTTTCATTGGATGAACAACGGCAATAAGGCGATCGATTATTACGCGGTAAAGATCGGATATGTGCATAATTTCTCAGGCTGTAAAGTTTGATAAGGCGGTTATGTATTTATTCCTGCCAGACATTACATGCTTGTGTTCTTTTGGGTAAAGCCTAAATCACCTTTTGATAGACTGCTCGGAGTTTTAGCCAATTTAAAAGGTGCTAGCCAGTTTTTTTAAGACAAAGCTTGTCAAGCGTCAAGCGCGCAAGTTTTTGCACGATGGCTACGAGAACGCCACGACAGTGAGCTGGGGCAGATGATTCTAAATCCATTCCCAGATAGCGCGCGTCCAGTCCCATTTAACGCGAGTTCAAGGATGCCTTCAGTATCGGTTCATGTAAGTCCGAAAAGAGCCTTGCTTCCGAGGCATCACAATTAGATGCGTTCGCCCTAGCCAATATCATTTGGGCAAGGTTTTGCAAGTTAGCTTTTCGAGCCGCCATTGCTGGCGTACTCTTCAGTCCGACTGTAGCTAAAATTGTTTCCCAACGGTAAACCCAATCATGCCGTAGCAGTGAGTTAACCACATTATCAGTACGGATTTTTTGTAAGCGATGCGGGTGAGCGTCAAGTTCGGTAATAATTTCAGCAATGTGAGGTACATCGTAGGGAATTTTCATCACCGCACCCTCCCAGTCGAAATGTTGATGAAATGATTCGGATTCCGGCGGAACTCCCAGCATCACAACTCCTGCTGCTGCTCCCTCAAAAAAGCGCGCGCCCACTTCTTGTTGTCCACCTGTGGCATTTATATCGTCAAATTTCGCTCTGTTAGCAATGAAATAACGGCTCTTTTTCAAAATATTTCTATATAAGCTGCGATGATATTTATAGTCGATCGCGTACAAGTCTCTGAGAGTTTCATATATGTAAAAAAAACTGGTGTTCTCTGCTAACTCTAGTGAAGCTTGGTGCGTTACCTGCGAGCGACGACCAACACTATAAAGATCGACACTGCGTTCTCGCTCCCAGGGATAAGGACAAAACTTGGCTGCATCAACGCCAAAAGGAATATATTCACAAGGGCGCTGAACGATCTCGGCTACTCCTGAAATACTATTGCTAAAGTTCATGAAAATTCGATCGAAGTCTTTCAAAAGACTCAGTTGTGCTTTCCAGCTTTCAAGATCTTTCGCCCAAATTTCATCAAGCCAAACTACAGCTTTGTGGCAGCGCTCGCGCCAACCCTTGATGGAATTAATACAGAGGATATCTTGCGGGGACTGGCAAAGAAAAAAGAATAAGTCATAGTCTTGCTGGAGCTGAACTTGATTGAACAATGGATTCATTAGCTTGCTATGACCGATGGCTTGGGCTGCCTGATTTGCTAGCCTATTCGTAACTTTGAATAAGTTGGGTTGAAAATTTGGTGTCAGCAGCTCGGCTGAGTCAAATTCGCAAATCGCATCTTCCAGCTCGTACAAATAACAGCGAGCAACATGAAACTTAATATTTCGTAAGGACATCAATAAAACCCGAGCGTCTTTTTTAGAATTAAGCTTCAATACTTCTGTCATAGGGCTTCTACCTGCTGAAGATTTTCTGCTTGACTTTTGAAGCAACTACAATAGCTACTCTCAAATTTCCGCAAACAAGTTAGAGCAATTTTTTCGATTCTGCAAGCGAAACTTTTTCAGAAAAATAGCTACAGATTGAGCGCAACGGATTAGATAACAATTCCAAAAATTTGAGAGCCTTATTTTAGAGAAGCCTATATGATTTGTCAATCTAGTCAAGTCGAGAATAAAATTTTGTGAAGTAGAAAAGTGCAATTTTATACTGAACTTTTTGTTACGCCTCTATCTAAAGAAAGAGTTTTTGATTCGGTATCTGAAGTAGCTTGCGTGACTTGAGCAAATATAACTATTCTTTGGATGAATTTCATAACTACACTCTCGGTTAGTTCGTTGGTACTTTGCCAATGTGAAGTGACGACTTCCGCTTGGTCTGTTTGTCGCATCCGAGGCGGTGTACCAACAAGTCCAGCTGTAGCGGCTGCTAGTCGCGAATGAGTTGACCAAAAAGCTCAATTGATGGAGTTTTATGCAACAGTCAAATCCGCTCGTTGGCTTAGTCACTCCACCGCTCCAACAGCAATGGAAGCGTCGCGCGCAGCTCCCAGAACAGGGCGAAGTTTTATGGCGGATCGAATCAGGTGTCCTCTGCAGTATGACTTGGACTGCTGAAGGCGAGCTAGTTTGCTTGGGCTATTGGGGAGTGGGAGATGTCGTGGGACATCGATTGTCACGAGTGCGACCTTACGAACTCTACTGCCTCACCGATGTCGTCATCAGTTGCTGTTCCTACACTCAGCGAGCGCATTTCACCGATGCCATCATTCAGCAGCAGCAGCAAACCGAAGAACTCCTAAGCATTGTTCATCTCAATCCCCTGTCTCAGAAGTTGTGGCAGCTCCTCATGTGGTTGAGTCAAAAATTCGGTTGCGACGTGGAAAACGGTCGCTCGATCGATCTGCCGCTGACCCATCAGCAGTTGGCTCAGACGCTGGGGACGAATCGGGTCACGGTGACCACAATCCTTCAGCGGTTAGAAGCAGAGGGAAAAATCCACCGGCAGCAACGGCGGCTCGTTGTCGCACGGCAGGAAAACCACGCTCGTCAGTCAAAAAAGATGCAATCGTTAGTAGCGAGCAAACAGGGCGCGCCACCGAGCTAACATCACAACGAGCGATCGCTCCTGAACTTTCCCGTACCTGTGTGCAATTGACAAGCTTTTAGTATGAGTCGAGAATAAGCCACAAGCGAAGATGCCGGAAGTCAGATTCAGAGCGCTTGTAACATTTGCTAGAAGCGCTCGACGTGCGAGAGCGATCGTTGCGGTCGGGAATCTCTCAAGCTAGCCGCGGCAAAAGATGGAGCGCACGATCGAGAATTTTCCCGGCTCGACTCAATTTTCTGCGGTGGTTGCTCGATAACGTTCGCGGTTGAGGTGTTTTATGGTGGTGACTCGGACTAACGTCTACTCTGATGAGATCGAGCTATTGATTTCTTACTATCAAAAGCCTTCGCTCTGGTTACGCAATCGACTGGTGAGAAGGCACGCTGGTTTAGTACGCCAGATGGCGCGTCAACTGTACCGTCGCTCTCCCGAGCCGTATGAAGATTTAGAGCAGATTGGATACTTCGGTTTGATTCGCGCGATCGAGCGCTTTAATCCCGATCGAGGATATGCTTTTAGTTCTTTTGCAATTCCTTATATTCGCGGTGAAATTTTACATTTTATCCGCGATCGCGCCGGAGTGGTGAAAATCCCCCGCCGCTGGCAAGAGCTTCACGCTCGCGGGCAAAAAGTTTCTCAACAATTAGCTTCTTCTCTCGGTCGTCTTCCGACAGATTTAGAGATTGCCCACTCGCTGCGCGTCTCGCTCTCAGAATGGAGAGAAAGCCAATTAGCCATTCAAAATTGCCGCGTCTTCAGTTTAGACAGTACGTTGGTTCGAGAGTCCAATGGTCAGATTCAACTAGCCGATACCATAGCAGAGCGACGTTCTTGCACTTTACAGCCAGAAGAAGAGCGACACCAATTGCGATGCGCTATGAACCAGTTGGAAGAAAAGACTCGCAAGGCAGTTGAATTGGTCTTCCTCCAGCAATTTTCTCGCAAAAAAGCAGCTCAATACCTTGGTGTGAGTCCGATGACTGTCACTAGATATCTGCAAAAAGGCAAACAACAGTTGTTTGAGCTGTTGCAACCCTAGAATTTTTTCCTCGACTGAACCCAGAGGCTAGAAAACTATGAGACGTTTTTTGCTTTGGATGTTACCGTTGGCTGTCTGTTTCCTCTTACCGAGTTGCAATACTGTTATGGCAGGAGCGCGAACGAGTAAATTGAGCCAACTGCGTGTCAGTCACAACGGTCGGTTTTTGGTGAAAGAGGATGGTTCGCCTTTTTTCTGGTTGGGCGATACGTCGTGGGCAATTCTTCAGAAGGCAACGCGCGAGGATACGAAAAATCAACCTTCCGTGTTACGTTATCTCGAAGATCGCGCCGCCAAGAGATTCAACGTGATTCAGTGTCGTTTGGTTAGTAACGCCGAAAGTACAAATGCTTACGGTCAGGCAGCGTTTGTCCGAGGCAATTTTGCCCAACCTCAGATTGCTAGCGGTGTCAACAACGATTATTGGGATATGGCAGACTGGTTCGTCGCCCAAGCTGAAGCGCACGGACTCTATCTAGCTCTGCTGCCGATTTGGGCTAACAACGTACCGAATCACGACCCAATAGTTCAGAACCCTGCGATTGCTTATCGCTACGGACATTTCATTGGCAGCCGTTGGCGCAAAAAATCGCACCTGATTTGGGTGATGGGCGGAGATCCGGTGCGCGAGCGGGACGTTGACAATCCAGAACGACTGAGAATGACCCGCGCCATAGCCGAGGGAATTGCCGACGGCACGAACGGTGACGCGCGATTTGACGGACAAGCAGACTACAGCACGACTTTGATGACTTATCACCCTCGCGGTGGCGGTCGCTCGTCTTCGCGTCATCTGCACCAGGAAAAGTGGCTCGACTTTAACATGATTCAAACCACAACTTCTTTCGAGTTTCGTAACTACAAATCGATCGCCGAAGACTATGCAAAAGAACCGCCGAAGCCAACGCTGGATGCCGAAGTTGCATACGAAAACTCACTTTCTTTGAGCAGGAATGCGCCACCGGACAAGCGAATCCAGCCTTGGCACGTTCGCAAAGCGGCATACTGGGCTGTATTTGCCGGTGGCTTCGGTCATACTTACGGTCATCGCAGCTTCATTGGTTGGGTCCGCGAAGGCGAACAGCTGGGGAGAGGTGCGAATATTCCGTGGTTCAAATCCCTCGATGCGCCAGGTGCGGGTCAAATGACATATCTACGCAATCTGATGGAGTCGCAACCGTTTCTAACGCGGATTCCAGATCGCTCCTCGATCGCAAACGGGCAGAGCGAGCAATTCAATCACATTCAGGCGACGCAGAATGCTGATGGCAGCTATGTCATGCTCTATCTTCCAACTGGTAATGCTGTCACAATACAAATGGATAAAATTTCAGGCGAGCGAGTGAAAGCACGCTGGTTCAACCCGCGTCAAGGAACTTGGCAGGCGATCGGCAAATTCGCTGCAGCTGGCACGAAACGCTTTGTTCCGCCATCCCACGGTCGCGACCACGACTGGGTACTGGTACTAGAGCGGGCGGATTAGTTTTATCGCGTGCGTTCAATCAGCGATTATTGTAGATGTAGTATAGATTTTTAGTGTGAATGGTACTAAGTTAAAGTGAAATCCTTGTTCGAGAAGAGTTACAGGCTTTCGTGTGGTTTTTCTGTGGGGTACTAGTCAGGGCAAGAGCAGGCAATCAAGTGTTGCTCACAGATGCGGTGATAGTGCAGTGGTTGTCCAAAATGTTTTCTCAAGGTAGAAAAAGCCTTCAAGTCCGTAAAATACTTATCGATTACACGTACCAGCTATTCTGAGCTATCAAATTCAAAGCTACAATGAAAGCGTAAGACTATTTATGAATAAGTGCGGTTAATACTTGAGTAAACTGCGCCGTTGATTTAAACAGTTTTTGGTATATTTATCAGATTCGAGCTAACTTGACAACTAGCAAGATTTATACGATCTATACCTAATACACGTCAGGTTTTATAAGTAGAAATAGCGTAAAAATACTCAAGAAATATCTAAAACAAACATAACTTTCGCTATTTTCAAATACCACGGTAATTTTCGCAAAAGTTAAAGAAAAGATGACGAGCCTTACGTAGTAGAAGATGTAGAGTTATTCCCGATCGAGCTAGATGCTGCAAAATTAGTTACGGGTATCCTATAATATTTTTTTCTGTATAAGATATACATTTTTTGTAAAAGTTTATGAAAAATTTAATTGTTGCTCAGTCGATCTACTTTGATAATATAAGAGTAATTTAGTCGTGAAGAAAAAATTATACTTTGATACAAGTGTACTGCATCAAATAAAATCTCTATACTCTTGAAATTAACTGAATAACTATAATCTGGAACATCGGAAAAATAGCGATCGCTGCCTTCTTCTAGTAAATGTAACTAGTCTCGTGTAAAACACCTAAAACCTTTTTCTCCCTTGAGTTTGCGATCGAATGACACTGTTTCTTGGCAACCTGCATGAGTCGCGATCGCGCCAATTAAATAATCGGAAAAATCGGCTCTTCCCTGCTTCGCTCTCTGGAATGCTTGATAAACCGCAGAACGATTCTCAAACTCGAAAGTAGGACTTTGCAGCATCATCTCCAAGGTATTGAGAATTTCCTCTTTGGCAAACTTATAGGGGTTGCCTCGCAATACCCAAACTAATTCGCACAGCACAATATTGGCGACAAAGCACAACTGTCCGCCTTCTATTACTAGGCAAGCTTGTTGCCACTGGCTTTCGTCATCTCGTGTTAAGTAGCGAACCAAGACATTCGTATCAAGTCCAACCACTAGCACCCTCGGCGATCGCTTGCTCCATTTCTTCGATCGCTGCTGCTTTCATCCCTTGGCGGTGCAGAATTCCAGATAACGCTTTAGCAGGAACATTCAAAGGAATAACTTTTACCTGTCCGTCAGCATCAATCACAAAATCAATCCTACTACCCGCATCCAATTTCAAGTAATCTCGAATCTCCTTCGGAATTGTAACTTGCCCCTTACTCGTAACTGTGGCGCTAGTCATGCCTTAAATCCTTACTTTAGCTCCTTACATAATTGTAATACTTAAGCTGTATTGGTAGCTCAGCTTTGATAATTGAGAGTGCGAAGGTTGCTTCGCAAACCGCCTTTGGCATCGCCTATAACTTAAACCCCGTGAGTGTACATTGTGAGAGAAGAGCGATTAACATCGCAGGGGGAAGACAGATGAATACAGAGCAATTATTGTTGAAGAAGTGGCGATCGCTGCTTTGGTGGTGTGGATCGTTAATACCAACACCACCCAAAATCTAAAATCGAAAATAAAATCATGACCGATCGAACTATCATCGTTGGAGCAGGACTAGCAGGACTTAGTGCAGCCTACGAACTGGTACAAGCGGGTCACAATATACAAGTTTTTGAAGCGCAGCAACGGCTAGGCGGTCGAGTTTACACTGTGCAAATGGAGTCAGGGCAATATGGCGATCTGGGGGCAGAGTTTGTCGATGATAACCATACTGCTGTGATGGCTTATGCGACTCAATTCGACCTCAAACTCGATCCAGCCTGTCAATTTCCCGACGATCTTTATTGGTTCTCTGACGGCATTCTTCGTAACTGGAATGATTTTACTACCGAGCAAGAAAACGCCTTAGATAATTTTTACACCCAGCTATCAACCGCGATCGAGCAACAGTCCGATCCGCTTCAAACCCTGGAACAGTGGATGGAAAGCCATCAAATTACACCTTTCGTCCGTCGGCTAGCTCGCGTACAATCTCGCGGGCTGTACGCTGTTGACGCTGATTCAATCGGTGTTGGCTTTTTTGCCCAGTATGGCAGTACTGGTAGCAGCAATCTGCGAATGCGTGGTGGTAGTTCGCAGTTGGTTAATGCTTTGGCTGGGCAGGTGAAAGAGCGAATTGGGCTTGGTACTCCCGTGCGTCGCATTCAGCAAAAGGATAACACTGTAACTGTGAGTGTGGAAACAGCAAACGGTTTAGAAGAAGTTGTAGCTGACAATGTAATTGTGGCAATTCCTTGGAGCGTGTTACGTCACATTCCCCTAGATTTTCCGATAAGTGAAGCTCACAAAGCAGCAATTTTTGAGTTGCCTTATGGTAGTTTGGTGAAAACGCTCGTGCAATATCCCGATCGCTTTTGGACGCAAGCCAACTTCGGCATTCAGTTACTTGAAAGCGACTACCAAGCTATTTGGGAGCCAACTTTTACTCAAGTGGGAAAGCAGAAAATCCTCTGTTGTTACAGTGGCGGTAGACCAAGTTTAACGCTAGGCGAACGAGCAATTGACACAGCAAAACAGACAGTGCATACTCTCTATCCTCATGCACCAGAGGCGATCGCTTGCCGATCTTATGACTGGAATACCGATCTGTGGGCAAAAGGTGGTTACTGCTACTTTGCACCAGGACAACTAGATCGCTTCAACCCTCATCTCACATTACCAGCTGGTCGAGTATTCTTTGCCGGAGAACATACAGCGCCCGTTGAGTATCGCGGTTATATGGAAGGTGCTGTTCGCAGTGGAATTCGGGCGGCGCAGCAAATTCTTAACATGGGAGCTAGGAATGAGGAGTGAGGAAAGATGGATAGGGGGAGAGGATGATCTAGAGCAGATGAGATCGAAGCCAAAGAGTTAAACCGATCCGCGATCTAGAAAACTAGAGCAAATCCCGCAACGTAGATTTTAAAACTGGATCGGGAATGCTAATTATTTCCGGCGATCGCCTGAAAGCAGCAGTGGTAATCAACAGTTGAAGCGGCTTATCTCAATCGCGAGTAGCTACGTGAAATAGATGTGGATCGTCATGGAAAAACAAAGGCACGATCGCTAGCTGATAGATACTCAAGAATACTACCACTGTAGAAAACAGAGCGAGTGGGAAATTATAGCTTCAACTGACAGGTTCAACGAATAAACTAGTCGAGAGAGATCGCCCGTTTATATCTAAGATTCCCTCATACCAAGAGCGAGAGCGCAGGATTTACACTTCTGCCGCTTATATTTGTTAGTAGCTAGCGATGGGTTGTTAGTTGCTAGAAACCGCTAGCTGCCAATTATTTAGGAAAGATTAGGGGGTCTGAGGTTAGTAAAGTTTGTAGCACCGTAGTGGTTGTCAATCATTTTGGCGGATGTTCCCGTCCACCTACCAATCGCAGTGCTGTTAATGTGTGCCTCTACACATAAGCTGATAAAGGTATGCCGTGTCTGGTAACTCTTGCGGTAAGGAATGGCACACTTGGTTAATATTGTTTTCCAGGCACGGTTGGCAAAGTTGTGATGATCGATAAATTTTCCTTTTGGACTACTAAATACTAGGGATTCAGGATTAACTATTTCTGGTCGAATTTCATCTAGAATTGCTTCTAGTTCTGTAGTAATAGGAAAATCGCGTTTTCTCTGCGTCTTTAATCCCTCTTTGGCAACTAAGCCGTCTTCCGAAACAACCACAGTTTCCCGAAACTGAACAACGCTATTAGTAATGTGCTTCCACTTCAACCCAACTGCCTCAGACGGTCTGCACCCTGTAAAGAAAAGGAAGCGTACATAGTTGGTGTAATGAGAATAATAGCGATCGCTGGCAAAGCTTTGGACGATTAAATCTCTCTCTTCCTTGCTGAACGGATTAATGTCCTGTTCCTCAGATAAACCCTTTGGCAGTTTAATCTTCATTAAAGCAAAAGGATTCGTTTCGATTGCGCCTTCTTCCATTGCCCAGTTGCAGCAAGCTTTAATTTGAGTAAGGCAACGCTTTGCTGCATCGGGAGTCAAAGTTGACAATAGGTAATCCCTGATAGCGGATGCATCATCTAGCAATCGCGTCGGCAACTTAGCAATGTGATTCCGATGCTTAATAAAGTCCTTTACACCATCTTTACACCATTTTTTTACCCAAACTTGCCCAAAAAGCACCAACAATAGTACAAGAGTACTAGAAATTAACAACTTCGATAAAGGCTGAAACCCTCTCAAATCGTTGTATTGCTTGTTTTTGTTAAATGCCAGGAACCAGAATTGAACTGGTGACACGAGGATTTTCAGTCCTCTGCTCTACCAACTGAGCTATCCCGGCGAAGTTTCTGCGTCAATTTTTGGCGCTTTATTAAGGTAGCAAACTTATCAGATCTTGGCAAGAGTTGAGTGCGAAATTTTTTATGCCGTTTTCCAGACTAACTTCACCCAACTGAAAATGAATGTAAATAGCAAGAATTGGACGAGAACGATACTAGGACCAGAAGCAAAGTTGAGTAGACCCGATAATATAATGCCGACAATGCTACTAACGACCCCAAGCATCACGGAAATGACTAAAAAGCGGGTAAAATGATGACTCACAAGCTTGGCAGTCGCGGCGGGAATGACCAAAAAAGCATTCACCAACAGCACGCCTACAGCTTTAATTGCTACAGCTACAGCTAGTGACAGCAAGACAACAAAAGCGTAGCGATAGAGGCGCACGGGGATACCCTGCACCTGTGCCACTGTAGGGTTGAGAGTCAAGAGAATCTGCTGACGCAGGGTAGGTAGTAAGAAAATAATGCTACAGATTAGCACCAAAGAGGTCAAAATTAGATCTGTGGTATCGATCGCCAGAATATCTCCAAATAGGACTCCCATTAGATTGCCGCGATATCCCTGGATCAGGCTGCTGAGGATGACACCTATTGCTAATGCACCTGATAGTACTACACTCAATACGCTGTCACTCGACAAATTTGTTTGGTCGATCAGATAGAGGACGATTAAGCCGAATGCTAGGGTAAAAGGGAGTAGCATCCAGGTAGGATTTAACTGGAGTAAAACCCCTAAAGCAACGCCTACCAAAGCTGCATGACCTACAGCATGACTGAAAAAAGATAACTGTCGCAAGGTGACGAAGCTACCCAGGAAACCGCCAAGGATACCCATTAATATCGCACCTGCGATCGCCCTTTGCATGAAGGGAAACTGAAGCAGTTCGAGTAGGTTATTAACTCCAGCAATAGCAAGCCAGCTAAACTCTAAAATCATTGAACCAACTTATTCTTAAACAGAGCATATCCTAGACCGCGCTATAGTTGGGCTATATAGTTGGGCTATACTTAGGGTGTCTGAAGATTTAATCCAGCAAACACAGTCTTTTATTATCACCTAATGTCAGTTTACTCTGCTTCCGATCGGGCTAAACCAAACTCTACCTCAGAGGCGGATCGTCTTCAGTGCCATCCACCGCACCCTGTAGACGTGGATGGAGTTAATCATCTACAAAGCCACGTCCTCAAAACTGAGAAGGCGCAGCGGATGGCTGAATTTTTTAGCCTCTTAGGAGATGCCAATCGGCTACGAATTCTTTCATTGTTGGCACAAAAAGAACTCTGTGTCTGCGATTTAGCCGCCACTCTAGATATGACTGAATCGGCTGTTTCCCATCAGTTGCGAACATTACGTGCTATGCGGTTGGTGAGTTACCGCAAGCAGGGACGCAATGTTTTTTACAATCTTCAAGATAGTCACGTTCTCAATCTCTATCAATCTGTTGCCGAACACTTGGACGAGGAAATCTAATTGAGATTGCTAGATCGAGTTGCGATCGCAACTCGATTGAAGCTTACGTAATAGCAACGCTAACCGAATTTGTACTGCATCATCAAAACGCCGTGGGTCAAGACCGATTAACGAAGCTATTTTATCAAGACGATAATTCAAAGTATTACGGTGAATCAAAAGCTGCTTGGCTGTAGCTGAAGGGCTACAATCACGAACAAAAAATGTCTCTACGGTTGTTAATAGTTCTGATTCGCAATCGAGCGGACTGAGTAAATGCGTGGCTAATTCAATTTTGGTTTGTTCGTCAGCTACGCCAATAAATGCAGCAATTCCCAGACGATCTAAACAATAAACGCGATCGCAACCGTTAAAGCGATGACCGAGTGAGAGTGCCATTCTCGCATCTTGATACGATCGCGCTAAACCAAGAATACCTGGATGATAGCGACCGATACCAATACTAATTGCTGCCCCTGTATCGCTGCGCAAATGCATTAGTAGAGCATCTCCCGCACGTTTAAGTGCTGCTAGATTTGTCCATAAAGCATTTAATGAGTCTGTAGTATTTCCTCGTTCTGCCCAACTCCCAAGATTTTTGGTATTGCTAGCTTTTAAAACTACCAATTCGCCGTTACCTAAATCGGCACAGATCGTATCATCTGGTAAGTGAAAAAAGTTGACTATGCTGCCGATCGCATATTGCGTGCGACGGCGTTGTCGCACCGTAGCTTTTTCTAAATTCTTGCCGTCTGATTCACCTACTGAAGGTTTTAATACGTATTGAGCAGCATCGATCAAAATTACCGCTCGCGGCGGTGATAAATCTAGCCCTAATAGTTTTGCCTGCCTTAAAATTTCTGTTTCATCGATAATTTGACCGTGTAACAGATGATTGACGAACTGATTCTTCAACGCTTGTTGGTTAGGTCGATGGTTCAGTACAGTGGCTTGATTGATTATCAATTCAACTAAAACTTTTGCTAGACGCGGCGAAATTGTTTCACCATTAAATTGATTTCCAATTGCAACTTCGCCTACTTCTGTTTTGAGGTGTAAGGGGATTCGCAAATAAGTAGTTTCTTGTTGTTCATTAAAATGAAAGACTTTACCGATTTCCTCGTATTTGCTGCTAGCAACAATAATATTATTGCCATTAACTACTACTACTTGAGTTGACAAAAGTTCTGTTATCTTGCTCGTAATCAAACGAGCAACTTGAGTAAATTGGGTAGTATGGGTAAAAGATGTATGCATCAAGTTACGTTGCATCGAAATTTAATTTTAAGAAAATTTTTATACTCCTAGAGTAGCGAAACCAAGATTTAAAATCATGCACTTTTACCGCTCAAGACTAGCCATCGCTACTCCAGCTCACTTCTGTCTAAAGATATAATTTTTTGTGTATTTTTTGGTATTTTAATTTACTAAAACTTACTTAAGTTTCAACAACAATGGAATATGCGATAAAGACATTGTTAGTATTTAAATAATAAATTGAGTCAAATAATAATTGATAAATGACAAACGATAAATGCAAGTAGTCATTTATACAGATTCAATCGGAATTGGTGGTGCAGAGATTAGCTTAAGCCATTTAGTTGCTAGCGTCTCAGATCGAATTGAGGTGACAGTTATAGGTACGTCTGAGCTTGTCGTGGAAGCGATCGCCCGACAACGCCCCCAAATCGCGAAAATAGTCTTACCTAAGACACCAATTCATTCGCTGTTGGCTCATTTCACAGCTTTATTGCAACTACGTCCTGACGTAGTGCATGTTAATCTCTGTACGCCTTGGGTGGGAGCAATGGGTTTAGCTGCTGCTTTAATCTTACCTGGGGCGCGAGTCGTGCGAGTCGATCAACTACCACTACGGACAACGGACTTACTGACTTGGTGGCGGACGCGAGTACTTGATCGTGCAACAGGGAAGTGTGGCTTTGTGAAAGCAAGATCTAGTAGAAGACTCAGAAAAACATGCATTGTCCTCTGTGTGGTCATCCCAAAGCTCATAAACACGGCAAAACAAGCTAATGTTGTCAGCGTTACCAT